>NZ_PCZD01000085.1:0-4952 GCF_002553975.1 Lactobacillus sp. UMNPBX6 | reverse complement strand
TACCCGTGGTCTAGACTTTCACTAGACTAGATGAAATGTCATGCCCGACACACAAGAAAAGGAGTTAGCAAGTGCTAGTTGCTAACCCCAAGCGTAACTCGAATGACTATCACAGCTAACCCATGTGGTTAGCTTTTTTCATTGCTCGCCTTTTATATACAAAAAAGCTCTGCAAAAGCAGAGCCACACGTTAACGTTTTTGTCGAGGAGCGACCCTCAACATGCACACTAACACTTTCATTTATCTTTATCCATAAGCATTATAGCACATGTTATATTTTTAATTATTTATGCTAATAGTATAAAAAAGTAGTAGAAAACAAACAATTATCGCTGCTATATAACCTATTAATACATTAACAGAACGATGCTGCAAAAAAGTACACAGCCAATCTCCTAACATAAATAGATAAAGGCCTATAAGCCAATAATTTAATTGCTTCTGATTCATCCACGGCAATATCAATATAATTATTCCCACAACAATTAAAGCGTATCTTAGACTTTTGTATGCCTTATCATTGAGTAATGCATGACGCATACAAACAACCTCTTCCTAACTTCATTTCAAGTCTTCTTAATATTCCTTACTTTTTCATACACTGACCAAATAAAAAAGGGCGGTAATCAAACCGCCTCTTTCACATCACTCTATCCAATAAAGCCCATAGCGTTATAACACATATGCACCAGCATCGAGTAACGTAAGTCCTTTGTCTGCATGTAGACCCAAGCTAGCACCATACCTAAGCCCCAATATACAAAGATAAACTTGCTAAGCATCGGATCATGCATATAAGCGAACAAGAAGCCACTAACAATGATGCCGAGCCACTTATTCGTAATCTTTTTCTTCGTGAAGAAAATATTGAAAAACATCCCTCTAAAGACGACTTCCTCACAAAACGGCGCAATAAAGACCACCATAATTTCAAACAAGCCCTTACTATGCAGCTCAATCTTATTCAATGCTTGTTGATTATTCGAAACGCCTCGGCCAACCAAGCTTAACATCACCATTGAGACAATAATAATCAGAACAAAACCAATTATTGCAATGCCGATTCTTCGCATATCCCAGTGTGGCGCCTGATTAAACCCCCAATCATTATGCTCCTTCAATTGCCGCTTATACAGATTGAAAATTACGAAGAGTACAATCACCGTTACCAGCGCGGTCACTAACGCACGCATATGATCTAATCTAATTCTTTGTGGGTAAAAATAAAATACTTGCAATTCGATATATAAAGCGAGCGACAAAATAGCTCCCGCAATATTTCCCAGGTAATGCCAAAATTTCGCCATTTTCTTATCAACACCTTGATTCTTTCATCTTTTAACTATTGTTTCCATTATAATAGAAATAACTCAAAATGACTAAGGAGGGGGCATCATGTTGAATGAAATCATCGCCTTTTTTGGGAGACGAGGCGAATTTTTCTACATCTCAGTTTTCATGCTAGTCATGTTCTTTGTCTTTTTAATCTCATGGCTAGTTGAACCACGTCGTTTAATTAATGGCGTGTTCTTTACCATTTTTCTTGCTTCAGTAGTAATTTGGATCACCGTTATGGTGCATAAAAGCACGAGTCACGGTTTGCAACGAGCCTATGATTTATTAGTCTTAGCGGCATTTTTCTTAATTACTGCTCTATTAATCTTCGCTTGGTTTTTTCTATTTTGGAACGCCTACTTTGTTTGGAAATATGAGAGTCATACGTTGCCTAACCTTTTAACATTAATTTTCGGATTCGTTGCTTTAATTCTGAGTCTGATATTTTTATTCGGCCCAGGACAATACTTACCGCGCTGGCTCAGCGTCTTACTTGCCTCAATTCCAGCTATCGCTATTTACCTAGGCTTAGTTTTATACAATTTCTTGGTCAATCTGCTCTTATATCAAATCTACCCACGCCGTTACAAGCAAGATTATTTAATAGTACTAGGTGCTGGATTAATTAACGGTGATCGCGTTTCTAAGCTCCTTGCGGCTCGCATCAACCGGGCTATCCAATACTCTAACCGCCAATATCAAAAAGGCAGGAAGCGCCCTATTATCATCATGTCAGGCGGTCAAGGACCTGATGAAAAGATACCCGAAGCCGTAGCAATGGCAAAATTTGCCCGAAAACGGGGTATTAAGACTAACCACTTGCTAATTGAAGATAAATCCAAAAACACCTACCAAAATATGCTTTTTTCTAAGAGATTAGCTACTAAAGACTTTGGCGGTAGTAATTTTAAAGCCAAATTTTTTAGTAACAACTACCATATTTTTAGAGCGGCGCTTTTAGCTAAAGAAGTGGGCCTAAAAGCCAACGGTGTCGGTGCTTTTACTCGTTTTTACTATCTGCCTAACGCTATCATTCGCGAATTTGCCGGAGTGTTTGTCATGCATAAACGCCGTCATTTCGTTATCATGGGAGTAATAGTTTTATTCTTTATCTTACAAGCTATCTTAGTTGCGACAGGTAATATTAAGTTTAGTGTGATCTAAAACTATTTAGAAGAGAGGGACTGAATGCTACAACTAAAACACATTTTTAAATCATACAAGGTTGGAGACAATATCACCCATGCCCTAGATGATGTAACGATCTCGTTTAGAGATCAGGAATTTGTCGCCATCTTAGGACCAAGTGGTTCTGGTAAGACGACAATGTTGAACGTGATTGGCGGACTTGACCGTTATGACAAAGGTGATTTGATCATTAACGGCAAATCAACCAAGAATTTTAAGGAAACCGATTGGGATGCCTACCGCAACAACAGCGTCGGATTTATTTTTCAAAATTATAATTTAATTCCCCACCTATCAATCATTGCTAACGTTGAATTGGGGATGAATTTATCCGGTGTTGGTAAAAAGGAACGACATGAAAAAGCCATTGCCGCATTGACTGAAGTTGGATTAAAAGAGCATATCAACAAGCGCCCTAACCAACTATCTGGTGGTCAGATGCAGCGTGTTGCCATTGCCCGTGCGATTGCCAATGATCCCGATATCTTGCTTTGTGACGAACCAACTGGTGCGCTTGATACGGAGACTTCTGTACAAATCATGGAATTGATCAAGAAGCTTTCTAAGGATCGTTTAATCATCATGGTTACGCACAACCCGGAATTAGCTGAAAAATACGCTACTCGAATCGTCAATTTCCAAGATGGCAAGATTCAACATGATTCCGAGCCCTTTAAGCCAGAGGATGAAAAAGATACTTTCAACCTAAAGCGGACCAAGATGTCTTACTGGAACGCAATTAAGCTTAGTTTTACCAACATTATGACCAAGAAAGGTCGAACTATTTTAACTGCTTTTGCCTCCAGTATCGGCATTATTTCTATTGCTGTCGTGCTTTCGATCTCTAACGGTTTTCAAAAGCAAATTAATACAACCATGAGTAAGGCTTTAGCCAAGTACCCGATTGCAATCTCGCAGACGGCTACTGATATGACTTCGATGAATAACCGCGAAGATTCAGATAAAAATGTTAAAAATCGGGGCTATGTCACGGCGAAAAAGGATCCTAGTGAGGAAGCGCAGCATACTAACAAGATCACTGAAAAGTACGTTGATTACATTAAAAAGATCAATCCTAACTATGCCAACAATGTTTCCTATCAAAGAGCAGTTAATTTAAACCTGCTTTCTAAAGTCAATGGCAAGGTAGAGCGCGTTCAATTCTCAAATGCAGATCCTGATCAAAGTGTGTCGATATCAGCAATGCGCTCACAGGCAATGAGTTCGATGGGAATTGGTTCCTCTGTTTTTCCTACCGCTTTAAATAAAAAGAAGGGCTCATTCTTGAAGCAAAATTATCAGTTGCTCTCTGGTCATTGGCCAAGCAAAACTACTGACCTCGTTTTAGTAACCGACAATAAAAATACCGTTAACATTAATTCTTTGAAGAACCTTGGCTTTGATGTCGACAACAAAGAACGTGTTAAATTTAGTAAGCTAATCGGTAAAGAATTCAGTATCGTTGATAATAATGACTACTACCAAGAATTACCTACGGGGATGTTTGTTCCTAAGAAAGCTAATTCAGCAATGTACAACGGCGGTACCAAGCTGAAGCTAACTGGGGTAATTAGACCTAAGAATGAAGATTCGATGGCTCTTTTATCAACGGGAATCGCATATAGCGACAAGCTTTCTCAAGATGTCATCAACGACAACAAGAATTCTGCCATCGTGAAGGCTCAAAAGAAGTCTAACCGCAGTGTTTTAACTGGACAAAGCATGAAGGCTAATGAAAAGAAGATGATCATGCAAACCTTAGGTGGTTCAGGCATCCCTACTGGCATCATGATCTACCCTAACAACTTTGATGACAAGGACAAGGTTCTTGATTACCTTGATAAGTGGAACAAGGGCAAAAAGAAGGCCGACAAGATCATCTACACCGATATGTCTAGTGCCGTAACGACTATGACTGGTGGTTTGCTTGGCGGTATTACGACTATCCTAGTTGCCTTTGCCGCAATTTCATTGATCACTTCAATGATCATGATTGGTATCTTAACCTACACTTCAGTTCTCGAAAGAACCAAGGAAATTGGTGTCTTGAAGGCTTTAGGTGCTCGCAAGAAAGATATCACTCGCGTCTTTGACGCCGAAACCTTCATCTTAGGTGTCTTCTCTGGTGTGCTCGGTGTCTTCATCGCTTACCTATTAACATTCCCAATCAACAGCGTGATTTATAAGATTACCGATTTAGCTAATGTTGCTCAGCTTGATCCAAAAGCTGCGTTGATTTTAATTATTATTTCAACCGTATTAACTTTAATTGGTGGTCACATCCCTGCTAGAATGGCAGCTAAAAAGGACGCGGCTATCGCGCTTAGAAGCGAATAAGAAAAATGTGTCTGGGAAAAAACTAACTTTCAGATACCAAAAGACGATCAATCCAACTCTTAATTTGAGTTGCTTGACCGTCTTTTTCTTG
>NZ_PCZD01000084.1:0-5251 GCF_002553975.1 Lactobacillus sp. UMNPBX6 | reverse complement strand
TCAGCTTGGCCCTATCCATCCCCGCATTAAAATACGGGGATTTTCGGGCGTTTTTGATTAAAAAAATCAACTTTTTCTTTACTAATGATAACCAAAAAATAATATTTATCGCTTATTGACACCGCGTCACTTTACTGATATTATTTCTTATAACGATTTATATATTGAGAGGCGCCAATGACGCTGCCAATACACAAATGAAAACTGAAGAAGTTTCTCAAATGGGGAATGGCTTTGTTAAAGGCCATTCTCTATTTTATTTTTGACGAAAGGAGTGATATGTCCTTTATGGATAATCACATACAAAAGCCTTGGGCTGTTACTCAGTCTGAGGTACTAACAGAGACAAATACATCAGAAGCTGGCTTAAGCGATGACGCAGTTCGAATACGTCAAAAAGATGGTTTAAACGAGCTTGCTGTTAAGCCTCCTAAAACCACCTTGCAAATGATCAAAGAGCAAATCATTGATCCAATGATCATGATTCTAATCGGCGCAGCCTTCTTTTCAGCTCTTTTTCATGAATATACTGAAGCGATCATCATTGCTATGATCGTGGTCATCAATACTATTATTGGTATTGTGCAGGAAAAGAAAGCTCAATCATCCTTAGCTGCTTTGCGGGATATGAGTGCTCCCATGGCTCATGTTATTCGCGCCGGCAAGGAGCAACTAATCCCCGCTAAAGAATTAGTAGTCGGTGATATTGTCAACTTGCACGACGGTGACATGGTTCCAGCAGACATGCGTCTTCTCGAATCCGCCAACCTAAAGATTCAGGAAGCATCCCTCACAGGTGAATCCGTACCTGTGGAAAAAGATGCAGATACTGTTTTGGCTAAAGACTGCAGTCTTGGTGACCGCATTAATATGGCTTTCAGCTCTTCAATTGTTACCTACGGACGCGGACTAGGTGTCGTGACCACTACAGGTATGAACACCGAAATGGGTGCCATTGCCGGCATGCTAGAAGATCAAACTGAAATTGAAACGCCATTAAAACGTAAATTAACTAGCGGTGGTAAAGTTTTAACAATCATTGGTATTTTTGTCTGCATCTTGGTATTTATCATTGGTGCAATGTACCAAAAACCACTTTTACCCCAATTTTTAATCGCTATTTCGTTAGCAATCTCCATTATTCCTGAAGGTTTGCCTGCCACAGCTACAATTGTGATGGCCCTTGGCGTTAAGCGCATGGTAAAAAAGAATGCTTTGATTAAGAAATTACCAGCTGTGGAAACCTTGGGTAACGCTACTGTCATTTGTTCCGATAAAACCGGTACTTTAACTTTAAATAAGATGACAGTTACTAAAACAGCTGCTGGCGACTTCAATGAAATTGATGTTAAAGATATTAAACCTAATAAGGTTTACCAAGCGTTAGCCTATGCTGGTGCCCTTTGTAACGACGCCAGCTTGAAGGATAACGAGGCGAGCGGTGATCCTACCGAGGTTGCTTTGATTCCTTTTGCTAAAAAATTAGGCTTCAACCAAACAGAATTAAAAAAGGTTCACCCACGTCTATTTGAACAACCTTTTGATTCAGATAGAAAACGAATGACCACCTTGCATGAAATTAATGGTCAATATGTTTCCTTTACTAAGGGTGCAGCAGACGAAATGTTACCGTTATGTAATCACATCATGACTGATAATGGCATTCGTCCAATTACGACTAATGATAAAAAACGAATCTTGAACTTGATGCAAAACATGTCTAACGAAGCATTACGCGTACTAGGTTTTGCCACAAGAGTTGTGGATAACTTACCAAGTGAAGGAACCAATTTAGAAAATAATTTAACTTTCATTGGTATCAGCGGTATGATCGACCCACCTCGTGAAGAAGTGGCGGAATCGGTTAAGACTTGTCGTCAGGCCGGCATTAGAACCATTATGATTACTGGTGACCACAAGATTACTGCTTTAGCTATTGCTAAAAAGCTCAATATTTACCAAAATGGTGACTTGGCTATATCTGGCATTGAACTTGATCAAATGTCTGACGACGAACTTGATCAAGCGGTTAAAAAGACGACTGTCTTTGCCCGCGTTTCACCTACCGATAAGTTAAGAATTATTCAAAGCTTGAAGCGTAACGATGAAGTAACGGCAATGACTGGTGATGGTGTTAACGACTCACCTGCTTTAAAGGCTGCCGATATCGGTATAGCCATGGGTGTTACCGGTACCGACGTAGCCAAAGATGTGGCTGATATGGTACTTTTAGATGACAGTTTTACTACTATTGCTTACGCAATCAAAGAAGGTCGTCGCGTTTACCGTAACATTCAAAAAGTAATCCAATTCTTGTTAGTTGGTAATATTGCTGAAATTACTACTTTGTTTGTTGCGACATTATTTAACTGGGATACACCATTATTAGCTGTGCATATCCTGTGGGTAAACTTAGCCACTGCTACTCTACCTGCTCTTGCTTTAGGCGTTGACCCTGCAAGCAAAAACATTATGAAACATAAGCCCGTAAATCCAGGTACTCTTTTTGAAAAAGATCTTGTGTGGCGCGTGATTACTCAGGGAATCTTCGTTGCGCTGATGACTTTAATTGCTTACTTCATTGGTGCAAGCATTGATAATCCAATCACTGGTCAAACAATGGCCTTCAGCGTATTGGCTTTATCACAAATGTTGAGAGCCTTTAACCAGCACTCTAACACCGATCCTATCTGGAAGAGAGCTACCGGTATGAATATGTGGTTGGTAATTTCATTCATTGTTTCCGCATTTTTTATGGGCTTGATCCTATTTGTTCCAACTTTACGAAAAGTATTCTACATTACTAATCTTTCAGCTGGTCAATGGTTAGTTGTCATCGCCTTATCCTTGCTTTCAATTGTACAAGTTGAAATTTTCAAAGGATTTAAGAAGCTAAGAACTAATTCAAACAAAAACCAATTAATTGAAGAATAAAAATAAAGGATCCTCATGTAGGATCCTTTTTTCATACGCTTAATTTAATTCTTCAATATCTTTAAGTAAGCTGTCTTGCTCCGGCGTTAAACGCTCATGTTCTTTACGCAGCTTTAAGACTTGCTTACAAGTATGCAAGATTGGCTTAGTCTTTTCATAGTTTACTTTTTAACGATTGCACTAGAAAATGTTTGCGCATTAGACTCAATCAGCTGATTTGAATTATTAGCAAAAAGAGATACCCCAATTCCTAATGCCGCTAAAGTAAGCCAGACTTTTTCTAATAGTTTACTTTTCATATATGTGCACTCCTTTTGGCTATATTATACAAAAAGTATCGATCTATTAGTATTGTCTGCGCTTACATTTAACTAAATTGTAACATTCTTTAGTTAGTCTTAAGAGTTACTTCCCCGGCCACATCTGTATTAAAGAAATCTGCCACTTCATGGACGTTCATGTCCTGGCCTAGTGCCCACATCAACTTGGTAATGGCACTCTCAGAAGTCATGTCGCACGCACTGATCGCACCTTCTAGCAAGGCTTCGCGTCCTACTTCATACTTAGTTAGGTCACTACGTTCATATAAACATTGGCTGCTGGCAATTACAGGGATGCCCTGTCTGATCAACTTACCAATTGCGGCCACCATGTTACGGCGAATAAAGTTCATCCCACCTAAGCCATAGGCTTCAATAACAATTCCTTGGCAGCCACTATCTACCATCGCAAAAAGCAAGTTAGGATCAAAGCCTGGGAACAATTTAACTAAAGAAACATTGGAGTCAATCTTGGTATTCAAGCAAGTTTCACCCGTTTTTTTCTTGGGTGTGTAATCGGGATTGAAGACCAAGCCATCTGAAGAAACGGTTGCAACAGGCGGAACGTTAACACTTTCAAAAGCATCAAAGTTAGTCGTTCTAACCTTAACGGCTCTGCAGCCCAACATAATTTTATTATGGAAAGCTAAATAAATATCAGGTGGACAAGTAGCTGCTGCCGCAAAAGCTAAACGCAAATTATCGTGGGCGTCACTTAAGACAACATTGATAGGTACCTGGCTTCCAGTTAAAACCACTGGAATATTAATATTCTTCAACATAAATGCTAACATTGAAGCAGTATAAGCCATTGTATCGGTACCGTGTGAAACCACGATTCCATCATAGTCATTACGATATTTATAAACATTTTCCGCAATAAATTTCCATTCTTCTGGTTGAATATTAGAAGAGTCGAGCTGCAAAATATCGTGAACGTCGATATCATACGGTAATTTACCCAGCATTTTAATCAATTCTTCGCCAGTTTCTTTAGGTACTAACCCTGCATTAGATGCAACTGATGCAATCGTCCCACCAGTTGAAAGCAATAATAACTTCTTTTTTTCCATCTTTATTTCCTCTACCTTTGCAATTTACGCCGTTTTGCATATTCATTAATGATTAGATCAATTAGAACATAGGCTGAACTGAAAGTCACGACCTTTTTACTAAACTGAAATGGCGTAGTCTTGAAAAAGAAGCTGTAATCACTAAGAGAAGCTAATTTTCCCGGCTGCCAGCTTGTTAAAGAAACTAGCTTTAACTTATTATTAATAACATCGATTTTCTTCAATTCCTCAATAATTGTCTTATTAAAACCACCAAATGAAATTACAAACAACATATCATTTTCTTTGGCAGCTTGACCCAGCATTGAAACTTCATCACGCGCACCTGGCAAAATAATTGCGTTTTTACCTATTAAGTAAAAAGAATGAGCCAAATACTCCGCAATAATCTGCTGTTGCCATCCCGTCGAATAAATATAGATAGTTCCTGCTTGATCTAAATCCGCACATAAGTTATGCAAATTCAATCCCTTAAAATATTTAAAGGTGTCATTGATTATTTTCTGCAGATTATCGTCAAATTGCAATTCTTGTGCATGCTTAGCATATTGCTCTTTTCTCGCAATCAATTCAGACAATTCAAATTTAAGTTCACTAAAACCGCTCAAGCCTAATTTTTTACTCAAACGAAAAATAGCAGATTTAGAAACATATAATTTCTGCGCTAATTCCATTAAGCTCAACTTACTAGCTTCCTTGGGATACTTGAGCAAATAACTGACTATTGCTTTATCAGTATCATTGAAGCTTTCTTTTTTCTTCATTACTACTGTTTCTAAATCCATTTCTATGTCCCTTCTGCCATAACTTTATATCAAGTTCAGAATATCATGATCAGCACAAAAAAGGTAGCTACTCAATTATAGAATCAATGTCATTAAGTTAAGACATTGACAATTAATATTAGACTTTTAAAGCACTGAT
>NZ_PCZD01000083.1:0-5347 GCF_002553975.1 Lactobacillus sp. UMNPBX6 | reverse complement strand
CAAGAAAAAGACGGTCAAGCAACTCAAATTAAGAGTTGGATTGATCGTCTTTTGGCATCTGAGGGTTAGTTTTTTCCCAGACACGTCTTTTTGTGTAATTAATATGTGAATGGACGAAATATGTTATAATTTAAGTAAAGAAAAAAGAGACACAAAGGTCTCCTTTGCAGCCCGCTTTAAGAGCGGTGGCTAAAAATTATAAGATTGACGAACGTCTACTCAAATAACCTGCCAAAGTTATTGAATTGAGCGGCGTTTTATTTTTTGTCGTGATGATCGATGTAGGTCAGCAAAGCCAACACAAACATCCCAAACAAGAGCATCAAAGAAATGCAATCGTAAACCGACATGGTTGAACCCTTTCTCTAGTTTATTGACCATAGACCTCACCTCCGGGAGGTAAAACAACCACCGCTCATAAAACTTTCTGCGGAAATAATTATATCGAAAGCTAGTTCGTAAAGGAAGACGAACTAGCAAAAAAGCTCGCGTATGCGGGCTTTTTTAAGTAAGGCTTTGATAACATTCTCAAATCTTAGCAGAATAGTTATTTAGCATGAATGTGGAATTTAAGTTGTTGACTCTATCTAAGCCAACTACAAAGGATTTTAATGCTGATTGATAATCTTTTTGTTTCAAAAAAATACATCCCTGTTGATAGCGAATTACGTTTAAATTCTCAGATTCGGCATCTCTACATGAAAGAATTTGTTTATTAACGATTTCAAATAATCGGCTTGCTTCTTTAGTTTTATGTAATTCAGCGTAAATTACACCTAATGAATTAATTAAAAGAAATTCAATAGAATTTTTAGGACGTAAATGATCAATATCAATATTCATAGAGTATGTGATTGCCAATTCAAAATAATGCTGACAATCTAAAAGGTCGTGCTCAATCTGATAAACTGCACAACCATAATAGTAATAATAGTTCTGAAAATCTTGATCATTGTTTAAAGAAGAAATGATAGGTTGTTGACTAAGGTATTTAATTAATTCTCTGTATTTGTGCTTACTACATAAATCAAAAGCTGTATCTGTAAGTGTAGAATTATTAAAAGGCAATTTCTCTTTAAGAAAATTCTGATCAATTGACAAATTGAGCTTTTGGCAGAGTGCAAGAAAAATAGCGGTATTAGGAATATAATCGCCATGTTCGATACTACTAATCATTGCTTGAGAACAAATTCCTGCGGCTAATTCTTTTTGTGAAATATTTTGTTTTAATCTTTCTCGCTTGATAGTTTTGCCTATCTTTTTTGAGACTAATTCTTCAAAGTTATTCATAGTGAAATAACTATATCATATTAATCAATGAAAGAAATTAAATTCCTGCCTCGGCTGGGATTATTTTGTTGAAAAATTATTGCACTCTGAAAATCTTGGTAAGAGAAGGTTCTATTAATAGGGATGAATAGTCTTTTTTCTTGAATCTCATTCATTAAAAATTGATAATCCTTCGGTAAAGCAGGACGACTGATGAATTGCATTCCAGGAGTGTTATTCTGTACAACGGTAATTATTTCATCACCATGTGCAAAATGCTTGAATAATTTTTCATTAATTGTAGGCCCAGCAAGGTCAATAATAAGACGAGAGTTAGTTCGTATATTTGGAGCAATCTTGATATTGTATTCATCCATTCTTTCGTTTAAATAAGTTTTTGAGATGGCTCTTACATGAGGGATGAAATTTATATCAGTATGTCTCGTTAATAATTGCATTAGAACTAAACCAGTTACTGAGTCAGCACCGTAGATTAGTACTTGCTTATCTTTTTGTTTAATTATTTTAAATAAAGTCAATGCTAAGTCGGCTCCGCCAACTAAAGCAGTAGCTTCTTTGAGAGCAACATTATCAGGGATAGGAATAACAAGTGGTGGAATATTAGAGATGATTTTTTCTTGAAAGGTTCCCCAAGGATTAAGGACTAAGACTTTTTGATGAAGAAGGGAGTTAGATCTTAAAGAAACAACTCTAGTAACAGCCCCGGTTCCACCGTATCCCATAATTTGTGGTGATGTTGTTGTAATAGTTCCATTAAGCTTGAGTAGATCATACCTAAGTAATGGCGCATATTTTGTTTCAATTTCTAAAGAAATAGGGGAGAATGTTGGCATTTGAATATCAGTTGATTTTGCTTGATTAAGAGTTGATTGAATAATAGCTTTCATAGATTTGTATCCTTTCAAAAATAATTGAAGAAAGAATACAAGATTTAGATTATTTTGAAAAATAAGAATACTGATATTGGATTGATATAGTTATATTTTAGATTATCTATTTATAAATCTAATTAACTTTAATCTCTTGCCAATTTGACTAAAAGATTCCAACTAATTGGATTTTTACACTGAAATAGAGTAAAGATGGGAGTTAATTAAATTTTGATTATTAGTAGTGTTACACCTTAACAACATGCTATAATTTTGGCTAATTAAAGGGGAGATGATGAGAATGAAAAAGAAGAAAAATGAAACACTAAAAATCACTTGGATCATGACCGCTGTTTATTGGGTAGTTGGTCTATTATGCATGTTTTGGGGCAAGATAGATCATGCTTTTGCTAACCAAGTAAAAGATATTAACAATGTGTATGCACTGACATTATTAATTATTCTGATTTTGCCACTGCTTTTTTCAATCTTATTATCCATGAAAGTGAAGCCACCACGTTTAATTTGCAATCCACTGGTTGCCGTAATTTACTTGCTAATCGTAATTGCAGCAGGGATGGCATATAATTTTCAAAATATTATTGGCTATTTCTTTCCGATTATTCTTTTTGTTTTGATGGCATTTTTGGCAATCTTTTATGCTTTGCTTAAAACCATTAGAAATAAGAAAAATAGTAAATATTATTTCGTTGATGGTAAAGATAAAGAGGAATGTAATAGCTTTTGGGATGCATATAAGCAATATTATGCGATGGGATTAACCTCTGGCATTATTGAAGGTTTACTAACTGTAGTTTTTAATTAAAAATAAGATAAAAATAAAATTAGCACTCTTTTGCAAAAAGTGCTAATTTTTTCTTGCTTTTTTTAATAAAACAGGTTATTATCATATTTGTAAGTTAGCACTTAAGAAATAAGAGTGCTAATCACTGATAAAGATATCAAAATTTTAAAAAAGAAAACTAATTATAAGGGGGACTAAACGTGTTACAACCAATCGGTGATCGCGTGATCGTAAAAGTTAAAGATGAAGAAGAAAAGACTGTTGGTGGTATTGTTTTAGCATCTAACGCTAAGAAGAAGCCAACTGAAGGTGAAGTTGTAGCCGTAGGTGAAGGTGCTTACGCATCAAACGGTGAAAAGATTCCTATGTCAGTTAAGAAAGGTGACGTAGTTCTCTACGATAGATATTCTGGCACCAACGTTGAATACGAAGGTGAAAAGTACTTAGTACTTCACGAAAAAGACATTTTAGCAATTGCAAAATAATTGACGCAATTATTAGAAATTAAAATACGAGATTAAGGAGCATAGATAACCTATGGCAAAAGATATTAAATTCTCAGAAAACGCAAGACGTTCACTTTTAAAGGGTGTTGATAAGTTAGCTGATACTGTTAAGACTACTATTGGTCCTAAGGGTAGAAACGTTGTTTTGGAACAAAGCTATGGTAACCCAGACATCACTAACGATGGTGTTACTATTGCTAAGTCAATTGAATTAAAAGACCACTACGAAAACATGGGTGCTAAGTTAGTTGCTGAAGCAGCTCAAAAGACTAACGACATCGCTGGTGACGGTACTACTACTGCTACTGTTTTAACTCAAGCTATCGTACGTGAAGGTATGAAGAACGTTACTGCTGGTGCTAACCCAGTTGGCATTCGTCGCGGTATCGAAAAAGCTACTAAGGCTGCTGTTGATGAACTTCACAAGATCAGCCACAAGGTTGAATCAAAGGACCAAATCGCTAACGTTGCTGCTGTTTCATCAGCTTCTAAAGAAGTCGGTGCCTTGATTGCTGACGCTATGGAAAAGGTTGGTCACGATGGTGTTATCACTATTGAAGACTCACGTGGTATTAATACTGAACTTTCAGTAGTTGAAGGTATGCAATTTGATCGTGGTTACTTATCACAATACATGGTAACTGACAACGACAAGATGGAAGCAGACCTTGATAATCCTTACATCTTGATCACTGACAAGAAGATTTCAAACATCCAAGACATCTTGCCATTACTTCAAGAAATCGTTCAACAAGGTAAGTCATTATTGATCATTGCTGACGACGTAACTGGTGAAGCTCTTCCAACTCTTGTTTTGAACAAGATTCGTGGTACTTTCAACGTTGTTGCTGTTAAGGCTCCTGGCTTTGGTGACCGTCGTAAGGCACAATTACAAGATATCGCTGCATTAACTGGTGGTACTGTTATTACTGAAGATCTTGGTCTTGAACTTAAGGACACCAAGATTGATCAATTAGGTCAAGCTCGTCGTATCACTGTAACCAAGGACTCAACTACTATTGTTGACGGTGCTGGTTCAAAGGATGCTATTGACGAACGTGTTGACACTATCAGAAAGCAAATCGAAGACTCAACTTCAGACTTCGACAAGAAGAAGTTACAAGAACGTCTTGCAAAACTTACTGGTGGTGTAGCTGTTATCCACGTTGGTGCTGCTACTGAAACTGAACTTAAGGAACGTCGTTACAGAATTGAAGACGCTTTGAACTCAACTCGTGCTGCCGTTGACGAAGGTTACGTTGCTGGTGGTGGTACAGCTTTAGTAAATGTTGAAAAGGCTGTTCGTGAAGTTAAGGGTGAAACCACTGATGAACAAACAGGTATCAACATTGTTCTTAGAGCTTTGAGCGCACCAGTTCGTCAAATTGCTGAAAACGCTGGTAAAGATGGTTCAGTAATCTTAGACAAGCTTGAACACCAAGAAAACGAAATTGGTTACAATGCTGCTACTGATAAGTGGGAAAACATGGTTGACGCTGGTATTATCGACCCAACCAAGGTAACTCGTACTGCTTTACAAAATGCTGCTTCAATTGCTGCTCTTCTTCTTACTACTGAAGCTGTTGTTGCAGAAATTCCTGAACCAAAGCCAGTACAACCAGCAGGTAATCCTGCAGGCGCACCAGGAATGGGAATGTAATTGTAGCTCTTAATGCTTTAGCATTTAGAGATACAATTCTTGATTACGAAGTAATCAAGTTCCTTAAAAGAATGCTGTAATGCAACACTCTCACTCTATTTCAAAAAACAAATAAATATTAAAAACTTCGAAGTTGAAAAAAGTTCAGCTTCGAAGTTTTTCTTGTGTGTCGGGCATGACATTTCATCTAGTCTAGTGAAAGTCTAGACCACGGGTA
>NZ_PCZD01000082.1:0-5525 GCF_002553975.1 Lactobacillus sp. UMNPBX6 | reverse complement strand
AAATTTAGACATAGTAAAAGACCTAAAAGTGTCTCACTTTTAGGTCTCACTTCATAAAGTAAGATGAATTTAAAAGCTTTTATTAAAACCAATCCAGTTCGTTTCTGGTTAACTGCAATTGGTTGGATTATTATTCCTGCTTTATCAATTACCAATACTTACGTTGTACAAGAAGAGACGAATATCCTTTTAAGTCGTAATTGGACTAAGTTTATTTTAATCAATGTTCTTGCTTTTCTGATTATGTTAGTTGACTATGGTGTGAGTGCTTTAGTTGATTATCAGCAGCAGGCTCAGGTACAAGACTTAAATGATCAAGTTAGAGATAAAATTGTTAAGCGATATTATTATGACGGGAAAAAGCATACTGTTGCACAGATGCAAAATCGTTTGACTAATGATTTACAAATGCTTAACAATAACTACTTTATTAATGTCTTCTTATTGATTTATGGTGTGTCAACGATCGTTTTTGTTTTAATTTATCTTATTTTATTGAGTTGGCAATTATTGCTGGCTATTTGTTTGATGGTAGCTATTTCTCTTTTGCTGCCAAAGTTAACAGAAAAGCCGTTACAAAAAGCAACAGAATTAATTTCTGACAGCAATCAAAAATATTTAGATACATTAAATGATTGGTTATCTGGTCTGGATCAACTTCAACAATTTTTAGCTGGAGCTAAACTATTTTCCGTAATAGAAAAAACATCAAAAAAATTAGAAGATGCTAATGTTAAGCAAACGGCTTATATTAAACTGCTTAATGCTGTAAATGGAATTGTTTCCGCGGCTTTTGGTTTAGCATTGTTTGTGCTTGCTGGTTGGTTGGTTAAAAATCATCAAATTCCAATTGGTGCCTTATTGGTAGTCGGTAATTTTCGGTATTACTTAAATGGAGGAATTGATACACTTACTAACGGGTTAGGAGCAATGAAAGGTAGTAAAAAATTACTTGCCGAAGTTGATAAATCTGCTAGTGATATTCCGATGCAAGCTGAAAAAGATGTAGTTATGCCTAATGTAATTAAAACAAAAGATCTAGTTTTAAAGTTCCCTAATGGAGAAAAATTGACTTATCCTGATCTGGAGATTAAGCAAGGCGAAAAGATTTTATTAACTGGCGATTCTGGTGCAGGTAAGTCTACTTTGTTTAAACTAATTTTAGGTGAACTTAAGCCTAGTGCAGGTAAAGTTGTTTATGAGGATAAGGCTGGTAAGAAAATTAATCCTGATTTGAGTAAGATAGGTTATTTACCGCAAGATCCAGTAGTTTTTCCAGCATCGATTGAAGAAAATATTACGATGTTTAATGAAAAACTGAATGGAAAAGTTAAACAAGTAATAAATGAAGTGAACTTTGCTGATGATATCGCTAAGTTTACTGAAGGACTAGATGAAAAGATTAATCTTGATAAGCTGAATATTTCCGGAGGTCAAAGACAAAAAATTGTATTGGCTAGAGCAAAAGTTCACAATAGTGATATTATCTTGATTGATGAGGGAACTAGTGCAATTGATCAGAAAGCTACAATGTTGATTTTGAAGAATTTATTGAAAAGCAAAACGACGATTGTTTTTATTGCCCATAACTTTAATGAAGGAATGCATCAGTTGTTTGATCGAGAGATTCATTTAGTAAAAGAATAGTTGAAGAAAGACACTGCATTTTTAGGGATGCAGTGTCTTTACTTTAGTTTGGAAAGATGGCTTTAAACCTTTTATAGTTATTTCTAGGTAACTTCAAGGCACTTGAAAACGCTTTATAATATTATGTAGAAAGACAATAAGAAGGTGAGCACAATGAAAGACAGAATTATTGGTGGAACTCCTATTAAATTAAGTCACGTCTTAATTGGCATGATTGTAGTGATTTTTCTTACACTGTTTTTAGCAGAATTTGGTTATCAACCTTGGTGGCTATTTCTTATTGTACTAATTTTAGGCGTATTTTTAACTTTACCTACCTGTTTTAGTTCATATTGGCAAATTGATAGTAAGAATATCACATCTATCACTTATGATAGCAACGATGCACTAAAATTGCTCCAGTTACTTGGTTTGCGTAAAAAAGATAAGCAAATCATTAATTTGTCAGAGATAAAGAATGCTTCTGTTGTTTATCTTAAAAATTTGCGTCTCAGTCCTATTGATTTTGATCTCGATTATCTAGATTTAATCTTAGATCTAAATAAAGGAACGAAGGTTACCTTATCACTTGGAAGTATTGAATATCACAAACTAGATTCTATTCTAACTTTGACGAAATAATTTCAGTAAAAGAATATCAATCTAAATCTCAACATTATTATCCATATAGCAAATAAGACTTCTAGCCATGATAGGTTAGAAGCCTTATTTTGAATGATACAATCTAATTTCTATGGAAGAGATTACCAAACCAACTATGGTTCTTTTTAGCCTCTTCTTTTCGTCGTTGTTCACGATCTTCTAACATTGCCTTAGCCAGCATATCAACTGTTTGAGTTAATTGTGCTTGATTGTCTCGTTGTTGCTTATCTCTAAATGAACTACTATTTTGATACTTATTCATTAACGTATCATCATCAAGCCATTTATCAAAGTTTTCCACGTCAAGGATAAAGCCAGTACTAGTTTGTTGTGATGCAATGTGATATTTTCTAGGCAAATATTTAAAGTAACGATCAAGCATAATAGAGCCGCTGTTTTTCGCCGTTTGATCAGAGATTTTATTGAAAAGCTCTTTATTGATTTGAGCTTTTAGCCGGTCATCTTGTTTAATGAATAAGATATCGCTTCCGATTTTCGCTTGATTGATTAACATTCCCCAATCATTTCGACCAACGAATAGGGAATAATCGTAATTTTCTTCAAAATACTTGCTGACTTGGTTATACATATCAAATTTATCAAGTGCAGTTTTTAAAACATGCTTGATTGGATATAAGAAGTCTTTTTCAATCTTCTGTGCGTCTTCAACACTAACGTTAGTAAAGAATTTTGCTAATTCAACTTGACAATATTTAAAAAGATCATCATTTGCACGGCTAAATAAGCTAGTTAATGCTGCATTACGTTGATCACTTTCACCTGAAAAAGTAGATTCAAAGCTTAAGTACCATAAACGACGCATAATTTCAGGCTTTAGTGAAAATTGTGATTTAATAGAGCTTTCTTGTCTATTCATCGTGAAAATGAATGCTGGTGAGGGATGAGTTAAATTACGGTTGTTAGTAACTTCCTTGATGAATCTTTCAAAGTAAGTACGCGTTGTAAGTTCAGGACTGACATCATCAATCATTAATGGACTTACAGGACCATTTGTATATACATAGTCACTTAGCGTGTTGGTAATTGTCATATTGATATTACTCTTGCCAAAGGCATAATTCTTTGGATCCATCATTCCACTATCTAAGAAATTATGAGCACCAATTAATTTAGCGGCTAGTCTTTTCCCTAGGGTGGACTTACCAGTTCGACCTTGTCCGATTAGTGCTGTAGCAATAGGCACGTCCTCTCTAGATACGTTGCTTCCAGATAATTCATATAAATTGCGGATTTTCCAAAGCCATGGTGATTCATACAGAAACAACATAAAGTCACAAGCTTGCCAGCCTTCACCAACTTCTTTGTAAGTATTATATTCATGAGTGATATCACAGAAAAGCTGAAGTGCATTTTTTAATTGCTCTTCAGTTAAATCAGAAGTAATAACTTCAGAAGGGATGTTATCACCAATTTTAGAGGCTTGGAATAATTGACCATTATTGTAAAACTGAACAGGAACAGGGAAGAGATCTTCTTCTTTTTCAATTTGTGTTGTATCTGCTTTTGCCTTTTTGTCTTGACGAATAATGTGCTGAGTTAAGCTATATAAATCTTGCCCGATTGTATCTAGCTTACGTCTTTTATTGCCACCTTCACCAAATAAAGTAACTGTTTGTGAAGCAACAAGCTTTTCATTTTCAGATAATTTCTTTAATTCATCATCTTTGCTGTAATGGTCACGATACTTTTTGATCTCTTCAGCTGGAAGAATGATGATGTCTTTACCAGTTGAATTAGGACTATTTTTAATTTCTAGAGAAGAATCCTGCATCACATGAATGCGTAGCTCTTCTTTATCTTTGTCTTTTAAATAACCAGATAATTTTTTAGCATCAATGTATGTTGCAGCTTGATCAAGGTTATCCTGAAACATTTGTTGGTAGCAATTGAACAATGGATCAGAAGTATTGCCGTAGTCCCAAACTAATTGCTCCATATTTTTATTAACAGCCGCATCGGTAAGATTCATTGAACCCGAAAAGACGGAGTACTTGCTTTGATTTCTCATTAAATAAAGCTTAGTGTGAATCAAATTTTGTTTGGTGAAGAAAAGTTGTAAACTACCATCTAAAATGCGTTTAGTGAAGGTACTATCTTGGTGCTCGTAACTATATTCAATCAAATCACGACGCTTATTTAAAATTTGGTCAATTCTTTTGCCAATTGAATTTGATCCATTATCAGTTAGTCCAAGAATTAGTGTGATCTGGTCAAAACGTGGTAGAAGATTTTTCTCAATAAATTTAATGTTGGAAACAAAGGAAATACCTTTAAACTCAGAGAATTTATTTGATTCTCTTTGAAAATCAACTAATTGCCAAAAATCGGCATTGGAAATTAATTTTTGATCAGTATGATTGAGTATTTCTAATCCCATATGAAATCCTTTCGTGAGTATACAAATATTTGCTTTTAGTGTATCGTGAAAAATTGAATTAGAGCAAGGAAAAATTAATTTATCATTGAATTTATAAATTGGATTAAGTAAAATTTGATTCAAATAACGGTAGTAAAAAAATATATAATATGTTATTGCTTGGGAGACAATTATGACAACAGTATATTTTGTAAGACATGCTCAACCTGATTTATCAGTTCATGATGATTTAACACGTCCTTTGACAGAAAAGGGGTTGCAAGATAGAAAAAAAGTAACTGATTACTTTAGAGATAAACACATCGACCAAGCTTTTTCTAGTCCATTCAAGCGTGCAATTGATACAATTCAACCAGTTATAGACGAGAAGGAACTAACATTATCATCTATTTCTGACTTTAGAGAAAGAAAAATTGGTGATGAGTGGATTTCTAATTTTCATGAATATTGTGAAAGACAGTGGGAAGATTTTGATTATAAGCTAAGAAATGGCGAATCTTTAAAAGAGACGCAGAAGAGAAATGTTGTAGCTTTGAAGCTAGTTTTGTCCAAATATCAAGATCAAACTATGATTATTGGTGGACATGGTACAGCAATTGGATCAGTAATTAATTACTATGATCCAAGCTTTAAATATGAAGCCTTTGCTATGATCCAGCCAAAGAATCCATTTATTGTGAAAATGAACTTTGATGGAGAAAAATATTTGGAGTATAAAGTAGTTACTTTTTAGTAAAAAGATAATCTCATAAAGTAAAAATGGTAAATCAAGGTACT
This sequence comes from Lactobacillus sp. UMNPBX6, assembly GCF_002553975.1. Lineage (NCBI taxonomy): Bacteria > Bacillati > Bacillota > Bacilli > Lactobacillales > Lactobacillaceae > Lactobacillus > Lactobacillus sp. UMNPBX6. The sequence goes on along the minus strand of NZ_PCZD01000082.1, from coordinate 61 downwards.
ATGAAGTGAGACCTAAAAATTAGACAGTTTAAAATACAGGATTAATAGAGGCTTGATTCCG
>NZ_PCZD01000081.1:0-5770 GCF_002553975.1 Lactobacillus sp. UMNPBX6 | reverse complement strand
TATTAGCTTACAACATGGCATATTGCCTAGAACGATTTAACTAGCACCACGCGTAAATTAATATATTTAGATCCACCCTATAATACTTCTAATCATGATTTTGTTTATAACGATAATTTTAATCATGCTACATGGCTTACATTTATGAAAAGTAGGTTGGAGATTGCATGGAAATTACTGTCAGATGATGGTACTATTTGGATTTCCATAGACGACAATGAAAGTCATTATATGAAAGTATTAGAAGATAGTATTTTTGGTAGAGAGAATTTCTTAGATGAAGTAGTTTGGCAAAGAGCATATTCACCCGTCAATTTAAAAAAGACTTTTTCTAGAAGTCATGATTATATTCAAGTTTATGCTAAAAATAATTCTTCGGAAAAAGAGCTTAATCGTTTGCCTAGATCTGCAGAAGCAAATAGTAGATATAAAAATCCTGATAATGATCCAAGAGGAGCATGGAAACCAGGTGATTTATCTGTTGGACCGGCTGTAAAAGAAAATATTTATCCTATTACGACACCCAGTGGTAGAACAGTTTTACCTCCTAATGGCAGAAGTTGGGTTTATTCAAAAGATAAATTTAATGAAATGATTAAAGATAATCGTATTTGGTTTGGTAAAGATGGAATTAATGTCCCAAGTGTTAAAAGATTTCTTTCTGATGTTAAAGGCGTGGTAGCTCAAACCTTATGGACATATGAAGAAGTTGGACATAATCAAGATGCCAAAAGAGAGATCAAGAAGCTTTTTAATAATAATAGTGTTTTTACAACACCAAAACCAGAAAAATTATTGAGAAGAATAATAACACTAGGCTCGAATGAAAAAGATCTTGTTTTAGATTTCTTCATGGGTTCTGCTACTACACAAGCTGTAGCTATGAAAATGCATCGCCGTTTTATTGGTATTGAGCAAATGGATTATATCAATACCATTTCAGTGCCTCGTTTACAAAAGGTTATTGCTGGTGAGCAAGGTGGAATATCTAAAGCGGTTAAATGGCAGGGAGGAGGCTCTTTTATTTACGCTGAATTAATGGAAAAGGATCAGGGTTATATAAGAGATCTTCAAAATGCCGAAAATATGGATGAATTAATGAATGTTTATTCACGTATGAAGCAAAATGGGGATATTGATTTTAGAGTTGATTTAAATAAATTTGAAGCATCCCTTAAAGCAGGAGAATTACCTTCTCTTGAAGATCGTAAAAAAGAGCTTATTAAGATTATTGATAAGAATCAACTTTATTACAGTTATAGTGATATTGATGATGAATCTGTTAGAGATTTAGTTACTGATACAGATTATGAATTTAATAAGAGTTTCTACTCTTCTAATAATGAAAAAGGTGAAGAGTAATGAAAAAAAGTATTAAAGCCAAACCATTTCCAACGTTAGAAAAAGCTAGAAATGCTGTAAGTAGTTTCCTTACACCACTTCCAAATTTATACTATATTGATGAAAATCTAAAACATACTCTAAGACAGTATCAACAAGCTGCTTTATTCCATCTTGACTGGTCACAAAGACAACCAAATGCTAATGAAGAATATAATCAACTAATGTTTAACATGGCTACAGGATCGGGTAAAACGGACGTTATGGCTGCTACAATTCTTTATTATTATAAGGAATTTAACTATACTAATTTTCTTTTTATTTCTAATACCACAGCCGTAGTTGATAAAACAAGAGATAATTTCCTTAATACTAGCTCATCAAAATACCTTTTTTCTGCACCAATAAATATAGACGGTGAAATAATAGATCTAAAGGCTGTTGAAGCTTTCCCAGTTAATCAAGAATCAAATACTATATATTTAAAACTTACAACAGTTCAATCTCTTTCAAATGAACTTAACGATCCTCAAGAAAACTCTTTGACTTTTAATGACTTGAGAAAACATAAAATTATTATTTTGGCTGATGAAGCGCACCACTTCAATGCCCAAACTAAGAAGAAACAACGTGAAGAAAATTCTTGGGAAAATCTACTAGATAGAGTAAGAAACTCCAATGAAGTAAATCGCCAACTAGAGTTCACAGCTACAATTGATGTAGACAAAGAAGATGTGTATGAAAAGTATAAAGATAAAATAATTTACAAATATGATCTAAGTCGATTTATGGAGGAAGGATATTCTAAAAACGTTTTCCGTTTGCAGGCTAATAATGATAATATGCAAAAATTGCTAAATGCAGTTTTACTTAGTCAGTATCGTAAACGAATAGCTAGAAAATTAAGCATCCCTGACTTTAAGCCGGTTTTATTGGTTAAGTCTAATCGTATCAAAACGTCTAAAATTGTAAAAGATGAATTCTTGGCAATGATGAATGAACTTTCTACAGAATCATTGCATGAGTTTCTTGTAGCTAATAAGAAAATAAACTCTAATAGTAGAGCTTTATCTATGACTTATGATTATTGGTTATCTCAAGATTTAGTCAAAGCAGTATCAGAGCTAAAACAGGATTTCAATATAAATACTACAATCAATGTTAATGAAGGTGGTACTAAGGGAATTCTTGCTGATAATAATGATTTCAAGAATTTGAACACTTTGGAGGATATCAATAATCCTTTTAGAATTATTTTTGCAGTTGCCAAATTAACTGAGGGATGGGATGTTCTTAATCTTTTTGATATTGTCAGAGTATCAGAAGAAAAAGAATCTAATTCACTCAAACAAACTAATTCAGAAGCTCAGCTTATTGGACGTGGAGCAAGATATTATCCATTTATTTATAAAGGCAAAAGATCATATACTAGACGATTTGATAATGCCTCATCAAGTGAAATAAAGTTGCTTGAAACGTTGCATTACCATACTATTAATGATTCTAAGTACATTGATAATTTGAATAAGTCGTTTGATAAAATGGATCTTATTGTTAACCAAGATCAAGACTATCAAACTTTTACTGCACAAGTGAAAGCATCTTTTAAAAAGACAGCCTTTTATCAAAATGGTAATTTGTTTTACAACAGAACGGAAGAAGTACCAGATTCAGAATATAAAGGTATTGGAGATTATGGAATTAATAGTTTTTCAATGATTATTGATTATAATACTTCAACTACTGAAAATGAATTGCGTAGTGACTTCTTACAAATTAATGAATCAAATACCAAGTATGATAACGTAGCTGATTTTTCTAATAAAGAAGATTATCGTTTGATTAAGAAGGCGATTGCGAGAAATAAGTTTTATCGTTTTGATAATATGAAACGATATTTGCCAATGATTAATTCCATTCAAGACTTTATTGAGTCACCAAATTGGTTAGGAAAATTAAAAGTTATAGCACAGGTACCTGACCAATATGATATAAATCTTTCACCGATGGATAAGCTTAAGGTGTTAGATATTGCATTGCATAGAATACAAGTAAGTATTGTTAAAAATTATCGTAAAGAACGTGGTACGAATGAATTTTTACCAATTGCTGTAAGAGATGCAGTTAAAGGTTATAGTAAAGTGGTTCCACAACCTTCTAATAGAAAAGTAGTCAGTGAACTTATAAAACCAAAAAAGATGACTGGTAATGATTGGTTCCCATATGATTATGCAATCACTGATCAACTTGAATCATCTTTAATCAACTTAGTAGGAAGTCTAATAGAAGACTTTAAGAAAAAATACAATCATGTTTACTTGATCAGAAATGAAGAAACGATTTCTAATTGGACATTGCATGAATTTGAGGACAAGGATGCAAAGCATTATGAAGGTTATATGCCAGACTTTATTCTTGCTTTAGATGATGGCAATATTATGTATCAAGTTTATATTGAACCTAAGGGTGAACAATTACTTGAGAGAGATGCTTGGAAACAAGACTTACTTGAGAGTATTCGACCAGAAAATATAAAGTTAATGGGTGAAAATGAAGATGTTAGGTTGTATGGTATAAGATTTTACACACATAGTGATGGGCGCAATATTGTTGGAGAATTACATGATCTGGATATTTTAGATTGATATTTACTAAGTCTAATAAATATTTTTGTGTTTTAATGCAAAGATGAATAGGTTCTAAAACGAGTTATTTGACTAAAAATAGCTCTTTTTTTGCTTGTTCGCTTTTTTCATCTGTGAGATCTTGATATAATGATCATATGTTCGGCAAAAGAGGGCGAAGTAATGAAAATAACGAGCAGTTTAAAATATCATTTTGGTATTAAATTGAGATTTTATCCTAGTGATAAGCAAAAGAAAATGATCAAGCAAAATTATGACGCTCAACGTTTTGTCTATAACCAATATGTTGGTGCTGGCAGATTGATTTATCATATTAAGAATGTCGGCAAAGTGGCTCAGGTAAATAGTGGCATGCCTTTTATGATGAGACCAATGACTAAATATGAAATTGATCAGGCCAAAAAATTACTTGAAACACAAGAATTAATTGCTAAGCATAGAAATATTAGAGACAAGTATGAATTCTTACGTGCAAAAGGGATTGATAGTTTTGCAATCGCTAATGCAATTCAGAATTATCGCAAAGCTTGGAAAAATTATCATCAACTTGGCTATGGAATTCCAACTTTTCATAAGAAACGTAGTGATTGGAGTTACCAAACTAATTGCACATATCAAGGAGCAGAAGAAGCCTATCTGGATAATGGCTCAGTTAGATTCATTGATACCAAGCATGTTAGGCTGCCAAAATTAGGAAATGTTAGAATTGCTGGCTTGCGTCCTGTAATTAAAGACCGTTTGCTTAATCATGTTGCAACCAGAATCAGTACAGTTTCAATTAAGAAAACAGCTGATGATCAATTTTATCTTTCTATGCAATTAGGAAGCGATATTGCCTTTACCAAGAAGTATGCAAAAACTCAAAGTCAGATTGGTATTGATCTTAATTTAGACAACTTTTTAACTACTTCTAATGGTGCAATGGTTGCTAATCCAAGATTTTACCGTAAATCCCAGAGAAGGCTGGTTCAAGCTCAAAGAGTTCTTTCACGTAGACAACGTAGAGCTAAAAAAGAGGGACGTTCTTTGCATGGAGCCAAGAATTATCAAAAACAGCGTCTGGTTGTAGCTAAGTTACATGATAAGATTCGTAGACAAAGACAAGACTTTCTGCATGTTCTTTCTACTGCATTAATCAAAAATCACGATATAGTAGTAGCTGAAGAATTAAGGAGTAAAAATCTGTTAAAGAATCATGCGCTTTCTCAGTCGATTTCAGATGCTGGTTGGCGTACTTTCCTAACTATGTTGGAATATAAGGCTGATCTTTATGACAAGGAGTTCATTACGATTGATCCGAAATTTACAACTCAAAGATATCACCATTGTGGTACCATCATGGGACAAAATGGTTATAAGAAGTTAACACTCAAGGACCGAGAGTGGACTTGTCCGGTGTGTCATAAGGAGCACATTCGTGATTGGAATGCGGCTATAAACATCTTAGAAAAAGGGCAAGGTATCTGGAGTAATCATACAAGAATGAAAAAAGCAGCTTAAAATAGGCTGCAGTCCGCTGGCAACTCATTCGGACTTAAAAGGCTTTGGTAATTAGGAAGACCACTGTTTGAGCTATTATGATTCAAATAAGTCATGCCTGTATCTAAGTTAGTTGGTGTTCTTGTTAGCATAGGTTAACAAGCCGCTAAGCCCTAGAATTTATTGTGGGGTAGTTGACCTTAAGAGGAATGTAAATATCTTTACAATAAAAAGGGCGATTCCTTACTGGCAATGTCATTAAGTTAAGACATTGACAATTAATATTAGACTTTTAAAGCACTGAT
>NZ_PCZD01000080.1:0-6116 GCF_002553975.1 Lactobacillus sp. UMNPBX6 | reverse complement strand
GGAAATCATCGTTCTTTTTTCCTGTCTGAGAATTAGTTTTTTCCCAGACACTTTTCTTTTGCATCCCTTACGCTTAACATCCTCTATCTTCAGACCCGGATTACACGCGGCGGAATAAACCCACCCAATCCACCCCTAGCATATAAGACGAAAAATCACTCCACTAAAATCAAATTTAAGGATCACGTACACAATATACGTGCTTCAGGCATGACGCCTGTACGCATGCTGATTCTTCAGCAATGACTACTACCTCATGAGAGTTATAGACTCATGGATCTTGCTTTGAAGAGTTTTGTACATTATAGGCTCCTATCACATGCTGAACCTATGGCCTATTACATTTTTTTATATTTCAAGGAGGAAAAGACCACATGAAGAAAAATTTAAGAATTGTTAGCGCTGCTGCTGCTGCTTTATTAGCTGTTGCTCCTGTCGCTGCTTCTACTGTAAGTACTGTTAATGCTGCTAGTGTTACTTCCGCTACTCAATTAGGTAAGGTACCTACTTTAGCTAATGGTGATGCTGTAAATGTTAAGCCAAATATTTCATTAAACACAGTACATGGTTCAATTAAGGCAGCTATTTCTGTATCATTTGACGCTACTTTTAACGGTACTACTGCTACCTCAAACTTTAAGCCTGGATACTCAAACATCCAACTTTTCCACGGTAGCAAGGAAATTACTAATTTACAAGATGTTCATTACCTTACTGCAGGTTCAACTTACCATGTTGGTTTAAACTTTGGTTCACAAAATGCAAACAAGGAAATCACTTTAACTATGCCTGAAGGCGATTTCTTCCAACTTGCATCAAACAATACTGTTACAAACTCAAGAACTATTAAGCTTGACCAAAACGGTACTGTAACCTTGAACCAAGTTGCTATCAACGTAACTGCTAAAGACTTTGCTAACCCAGCTGTTGTTGCTTGGTACGACAGAGAAACTAACGTTAACGTAACTAGCGGTAACATTACTTTAGATGCTGGTAAGATGAACGTTGCTCAATTTGTAGCTGCTGCAGAAAACAAGTATGTTGCACGCAACAATGCAGGTGACAAGTACAACAGTCAATCAAGTACTATTTCATACAGCAACAACATCAAAGAAGCTTTAAAGGCTATGAACATTGATGTTGATGCTAATGGTTGGTTTGTTGCTCCTAAGTCATTTACTTTTGAAATGACTGCTTCAGCAAACAACAATGATGCTTCAGCTAAGTTACCAATTACTGTTACTGTTCCAAACGGTAAGGACGTAACTCCAGCTACTGTTCCAAGTCAAAGCAAGACTATTATGCACAACGCATACTCCTACGACAAGGACGCTAAGCGTGTTGGTACTGACAAGGTTACCCGTTACAACACTGTAACTGTTGCTATGAACACCACTAAGCTTGCTAACGGTATTTCATACTACGAAGTTATCGAAAACGGCAAGGCAACTGGCAAGTACATCAACGCAGACAACATCGATGGTACTAAGCGTACTTTGAAGCACAACGCATACGTTTACAAGACTTCAAAGAAGCGTGCTAACAAGGTTGTTCTTAAGAAGGGTACTGAAGTAACTACTTACGGTGGTGCTTACACCTTCAAGAACGGCAAGAAGTACTACAAGATCGGTGCTGACACCAAGAAGACTTACGTTAAGGTTGCTAACTTTGAATAAAAATTAGCCAACATTGACTAAGCGAGAAAACGAGGCATTGCCTCGTTTTTTCTTTTGCACTAAAAAGCTCATGATCTCAATAATCATGGGCTTTTTATACGTTTTCTATAATTCATAACTAATAAATAACATAAACCTTATATTTATGCATATTAATATAAACATGTGAGACCGTAAAATAGTTTGTGTAAGGATGAATTATTCCTTAATTTAATTTCCTAAAACATTAGAAAAAGGAGTTCCTTACGGTTTTAGAAAAGCATGGGAAAATCGTAAGTTAGTTGGTGGAGCACTCAAGGCTGCACATGTCCGCCCTGATTACCACTTGTATGAGGATCTATTTCAAGAAGATCTGATCATTTACGCCGAAATGCTCGAAGAATTAGCTACCGACAAGGCTCGCACAGAAATTGATAAGTTAAGTTTCAAGAAGGTTCTCTGGCAGACATTGAATAGACTGAAGCGCGAACAGCGTGTATGTGAACGTAACACAGATATGAATGAAGCTTACGATCTTGGCGAAGAAGCCGATTGGAACAACTTAGTTGTCTTGAAGCAGGAAGTTAACAAGTTGAGTAAGATGGAGCAAGTTATTTTCTATGATCATTTATTTCTAACAAGAAGATCACAGAATTAGCCGCAGAATACGGCATCTCACGCGGAACCCTCACCCATCTCAAACATGATTTGCTGATGAAGTTGCGGAAGATGTTGGCGAAATAATTTATTTTGCCAGGAAAAAATGCCCCTTTTTTGCGTATTAAATAGTGGGAACTATTTTACTGATGTACAAGCTATTATGAGGTAAAATATGAGAAAAAAATAACTCGATATCCTGGCATTACGCAAGATCTGGTATTTGGCCATGTGATGAGCAAGAAGAAAAATTGCCTAGAGCTGCTCCGCCGTGCTTATCCTGAGTTGAATTTGCAGAAGATTAATGTAATCACTCAATATAACGGCAACATTGGTCTTGAGAGCAAAAACTTTCGCTTAGATGTCTGGGCACAAGATGACAAAGGTCGTATCTATGACATCGAAATGCAGACGACTAATAAGCATGATTTAGAAGAACGCATGCAGTATTACGCTGCGGGGTTGAACAACTTCACTTTGAAATCGGGTCAACCTTACACTAAGCTTAAATCTACTTACGTTGTGTTTTTCTGTACGTATGATCCATTCGATCAGGGTGAAAGCATGTATGAATTCAATTTCTTTGATCGCAAAACCAAGACTATAGAATTTAACGTAGGCATGCATATCAAAGTTTTCAACTCTAAGGGCAAGAACCGCGATCTTAACCAAAAGATGTTGGATTTCTTGGATTATATGAATGGCGTAATTAACCATGCTCAAGGCTATATTGCCGACTTACAAAAGGATATCGATCATTATGTTAATAGTGGAAAGTGGGTCGATGACATGGATAAGTTGGCTTATGAAATGAATCAGGTTGCGATGAAGGCAGCAGAAAGGGCTACTAAAAAGAAAGCTATAGAAGATGCAATTACGTTAATTCAAGCATTAAAGCAAGTTGATCTTTCTTCTGAAGTGATTTTTGAAAAAGTATTGCAAGATTACAGTAACGATTTATCTAGCGATGAGATTAAGAAGCTAGTAGAAGAAAATTATTAAGTAAAAATTGTAATTAAGTAAAATAGTTCCTAGAAGCTGGTATGCATGAAGCGTGCTGGCTATTTTTATGCAAAAGAAAAAACGAGGCAAATGCCTCGTTTTCCCTTTATTTAGTTAGCGTGTACTAGCTATCTTGTTGACCAAGAATATTAGTCAAAGTTTGCAACCTTAACGTAAGTCTTCTTAGTGTCGTTACCGATCTTGTAGTACTTCTTGCCGTTCTTGAATGTGTATGAACCACCGTAAGTAGTTACAGTTTCACCCTTCTTAAGAACAACCTTGTTAGCACGCTTCTTTGATGATGCGTAAACGTATGCGTTGTGCTTCAAAGTACGCTTAGTACCATCGATGTTGTCAGCGTTGATGAACTTGCCAGTTGCCTTACCGTTTTCGATTACTTCGTAGTATTCGATACCGTTTGAGAACTTAGTCTTGTTCATTGAAACAGTAACAGTGTTGTAACGGGTAGCCTTGTCAGTACCTACACGCTTAGCGTTCTTGTCGTAGAAGTATGCGTTGTGCATAATAGTCTTGCTTTGACTTGGAACAGTAGTTACCTTGCCGTTTGGAACAGTTACAACTACAGGTAATGAAGCAGTCTTACCGTTAACGTCTGACTTAGCATTTAAAGTTACAGTGAAAGTGTCAGGTGCAGTGAAGTTACCACTAGCATCAACATCAACACCGGCCTTCTTAAGTTCGGCAGTTACATCTGCAGGAGTAGTACTAATGTTAATCTTGTTGAAAGCATTCTTGCTGTATTGAACAGCCTCGTATTGCTTAGTAAGTGAGTCAAGAACTGAACTTACATTTAATTTGCCATCATTTGCAAGAGTCATCCAAGTACCCTTGGTTTCAGTGGTACCACTGTTAACATTAATGAAGTAAACTGCGTTGGTAACACTTTGGTTGTATGCGTGAAGAGTTTGAGTGTAAGTCAAACCAGTAGCATTACCGTATTGATCTAAAGTTACTTGAACGTCACCAGTTTTACCATTAAGGGTGGCATCCTTAGCAACCTTAACAGTAATGGTCTTGTTCTTCATTGATGAACCAAAGCTAAAGCCCATGTTAGTAAGGGTAAGCGTGTAGTCAGTACCTGCTACAACATCGTTTAACTTGTTTTCAACCTTCTTAGTATCCTTGTTGTAGCTGTAGAAGTTAGTCTTACCCTTAGATACAGTTACGTCTTGTGCAGCATCAGCTAAACTTGCTGATACAGTAGTACCATTAAGAGTAGCAGTTAATTCACCACCAAGAGTAGCATTAGCAGTAACGTTATTATTAGTATCCTTAACTGGTGCGTTTAAACTAAAGTTTGATGATACGTTAACAGTATTAGCAGCATTATTAGCAGTATCACCTGCACCATTTAAGTTAAGTGATACATTGTTGTTAGTAGCTGCAGTGTTAGTAGCAGTGGTTACAGCTGATGAGTCTGCAGCGTTAACAGAAACAGCAGAAGCAGCAACTGGAGCGACAGCAAGCAAAGCAGCAGCAGCAGCGCTAACGATTCTTAAATTTTTCTTCATGTGGTCTTTTCCTCCTTGAAATATAAAAATGTAATAGGCCATAGGTTCAGCATGAGAAAGGAGCCTATAATGTACAAAACCCTTCGAAGCAGGATCCACGAGTTTATAACTCTCGCGAGGTAGTAGTCTTGCTGAAGAATCAGCATGCGTACAGGCGTCATGCCTGAAGCACGTCCTATTACTTACCACGATTCATATTGTACTAACCTGAGCAAAAAATAGCAAGTTAAATTAATTGAAAATCCCTTTTTGTAATATTTGCCCACTTTCTTACCCCGCCGCGCTTTCCGCAGCCCAAAATCACAGAATTAATTCAATCGTAGTCATAACAAGAAAAGGCGGACTTCCGTCCGCCTTTAATTTTTTATTCATTTTTTAAATTTTACAAACATATAACAAAATCATCTGAAAAAAGTAATATTTCTATACGATTTCTTTAAAACATTTTTGTGTGTAGTTATCTTATTTTCTATGTAATTGTCTAATTATTTGAATGATTTCTAACAGCAAAGACAGATTAGTCTTGCTTATCAGCAGATGCTGATTCAGAATTTGCGCCATCATTAAAGATGTCACTAACAGTACGTTCAACGTATGATGCAGATTGTGAAGTTTCGTAATATGCAACACCGTCTTTCTCGAAGACGTTAACTGACGCAATAGTGTTCATCGCTTGACGAACTTGTTCTTCAGTAAGGTTATCTACAGCGTCAGCTAAAGTAATACTGTTCTTCTTCTTTTCGCCATTTAAGAAAGTCAATTTCAAAGTTTTAGTAGTTGTAGCCATTTTATTTTCTCCTTATTTCCTTATTATAGTGGTCCAGTTCCCGTCTTATTATTCAGCAGCTTCGATAACGCGTTGCTTTTGCACTAAGATGACATCGTCAAGACTGTCTTCTTGTAAGCCTGCAATTGCTTGACCCACTTTTTTGAGATCATCAGCTGCAGCGCCCTTCTTCACGTTCTTGATCATGCGACTCTTAAGTCCATTAGTGTATCTCTTATTGCCAAATGTATATTGGATTGATTGTTCTGCTAATTCAAAGTTCATAATTTTCTCCTACCTTATTTAATAATCTGATTTGAATTGTTGTAATCAACCTGCCGGCCAGATATCTTACACTATTACTAACAATCTGAGATCCAAAAATGAGCCAAAGTTTTTAACGAAAAGCGCCCGAAAATCCCCGTATTTTAATGCGGGGATGGATAGGACCAAGCTGACCTAGCAGTCAGCTTTTTTATTAAAAAAATAGAGACATATGTTCGC
>NZ_PCZD01000007.1:0-51392 GCF_002553975.1 Lactobacillus sp. UMNPBX6 | reverse complement strand
ATTAAAAAATCAATTTACGAGAAAGATCTATTTACACAAAAGATTTGACAGTTTCCAAGCTGTGCTTGCTCTTATGGAAAATAATACCCAAACTACACGCGAAAAAATTATCAAAACTAAAAAGAATTATAAACGTGCTCCGTTGATGCCGGTTCATTTAAGAGTAATGATTGCTGTTATCTTAGGTCAAATAGCCTGTGGCTATGCCTTGGGCATCAGTGGTACAGCACTTTCAAATGCCGCTAAATATATTGACATTAGCGATTTATGGACCGGTTTAATCGGAGCTGGTTCATTGATTGGATTAGCTGGTAGTCTTTTAATAGGACGACTTTCTGATAAAATTGGTCGCCGTCAGTTATTAATGATCAATATGTATATTCTGGCAGGATTAACCCTAATTCACTTATTGACAGCTAATTTATTATTGACCTTCATCATTAGAATCGGAATCGGATTAATGATTGCTGTTGATTATACTGTTGGTAATGCTTTATTAACAGAATGGTTACCTAAAGGTGAGGATAGTAAGCGCCAAAGTCATTTATTGATCTATTGGACAATCGGTTTCATCTTATCCTATATAGTTGGTACTCTCATTACTGGCTTGGGCGCTTATACTTGGCAACTGATTATAGCTACCGGTGCCGTTCCAGCAATTATTACCGCTTTATTCCGAAGTTTCTTTCCGCTTCCCGCTTCTCCTACTTGGCTCGCAAGTAAAGGTAAAGTTAAGAAAGCAAACAAAATCATTAGTAAACACATGGGACACAAATGGCGCTTGCCTAAACGATTTATGAAAAAGAAAGCGCCTAAAGATATTGCCTGGGGAATTTTATTCTCTAAGAAATATTTACGCCGCACTTTAGTTGGTGGTATCTTTTATGCTTGCCAAGCATTTTCATTCTTTGGTATTAGTATTTTCTTACCAATTTTGCTTAGCAGCATGAATATTACAGGTGGCAGCATCTCCGGAATCATTTACAATGGCGGTATGTTTGTCGGCGTTCTATTCGGTATCTTTATTTTTAATAAAATTAGTCGCCGTACATTTTTAGTTGGCAATTTTTTAACTTCAGCTGTTTTAATTGGTATTATGGCTTTAGTACCTGGGTTAGATTCAATGATTAAATTATCCATTTTCACTATTTTTGCGATTATCCTTTCATCAGGATTAGTGCTTGATTACCCATATCCCACTGAATTATTTGGCATTAAAGTACGTGGGACAGGAGTTGGTACGTGCATTACAATTAGCCGTTTTGGTGCAGCCGCTGGTACATTTTTATTACCGGTTCTAACCAATATTGGTGGTGCAAAATTAGCTATGTTAGTTTGTGCAATTGTATTGCTCTTCGCATTTATCGTTTGTCTTATCTGGGCACCAGAAACATCACCGAAATTTATTAAAGCTGAACAAAATAATAATTAATTATCATAAAAAGACAGATGCATCTTCGCATCTGTCTTTTTTACTTCTTATCTTTCTTCTTTTTATCTTTAGAATCCTTATCAAGCAATTCTTCTGGATCCTTGTGTTTTGGCGTCTTTTTTGGATCTGGAACGGTCGCAAAACGATCAAGCATCTTTTGTAAATTATTAGGGTTGTCAAAAGTTAATCCCATAACTCATCTTCCTTTCGTTTTCCTCATTATATAAAAATTAATAAGCTACTAGCAACTTATTTAATTATTTATGATCAATGAAACGCTGCATTTTTATCATTTCTGAGCCAGCCAAATCAACACTAATTAGATCATCATAATTATGGTCACTAATCTCGCCTAAATCATATTCAGTTAAGATTTTTAAATCAAAGCCTTCATCGCCACGATCAGCAATTAAGCCCAATCGATCTGGATAATGATAAATAGAATCACTGATTTTTATCAAATGACCATCAGGCCAATTCTCAACTACCTCGGTGATTGACTTTATCGGGCCATTAAGATTAAGTGATCGTTCCAAATAGTCAGGATCAAAGCTATGATTTTTCTGTTGCCAATTTACTAAATAATTAAAATAGTTCAGTCTTTCTGATTCTTCCGTAACGTGCGCAACATGACTCCGAGCTATCACGACAATAGATTCTACTTGTCCCAATTCATTTAAACTCTCAAGCAAAATATTATCTTCATCATACTTAAGCACTTTGCCAATCACAAAATTACCAAATTGATCATCGAAAGTATAATCAAAATAAATTTCTACTAATTTTAATTCATTAAACTCATAATTTTGCTTTTGCTTCAAATAATGAATAAATAAATTATTATCTATGCTGTTTACGTCAACACAAACAATATCTTGAAGAGGAATAACCGTAGCAAAATGTTCAATAGAAGTGCCGTTCTTTTCTAAAATACGGACTTCTTTTTTATCAAGCTGTGTAATCAAACCAGTGTAAGTTACGCCGGTATCAACCTCAAAAGTTACAAAAGGCTGCGCATCAGCAACATTGATCAGTAAGTCATAAATATCAGTGAAATCCCAGTTCTTTACTAAACTATTTAAGTGCCCCATGTCAAATGGATCCTTAATTTCAGTTGTCGCATAATAATGCAACACTGGTGTGTCGTCCTCTATTTTGGCTATTTGATCTTCCTTGATAAAAACAATTCCGCCTTGATTGCCAGTTTGATCAACTGATTCTAAAACGATCCAACCATGTTCACGTGCCACAATTTGACCAATATAGTAGGAATTTGCATCAATAAAAGTAATGCTCTCATCCCCATCCAAATTATATTTTTCTTGATCAGCATTCAATGTAACTTGCACTAATTTGTTCACGTCTATCCCTCTTTTCTGTATAAGTTCAAGTATCCACTAAGAAACATTTTTCTGCAAGAAAAAAAGCGGCATCTATTGATGCCGCTTAATCTCATTTACCCATCAAGTTCAACGCCTTGCAGCTGTTTCATCTTACTATAAACTGCACCACGTTGGCTTGAGTCGAATTCCAGAATTAACATATCGCCACCGCGAATAACCGTTTGTCCATTAGGAATAATTTCATCCCCATCACGGCGAATAGTACTTACACGCGTATCTTCAGGCCACTTAATCTCGGATACCTTTTTGTCAACTAATCTAGAGCTCTCATAAACCGGTAGAACCATTTTATCAGCTTGGCCAGTATAATTAACCTTACGATCACTATGCTTGTCCATAGCGGCCGCTAATAGGCCGTAAATTGGTTTTCCGCCAAGAAGTTCATCAACTAGCAGCGCAATAAATGCTACAACAGCAAGTGGCATTAAATGTAGCAATGAGCCAACCATTTCAGTAATCAAAATAATTGCGGTAAATGGTGCGCGAATAATTGCGGCGAAATAGCCAGCCATTGAAAAGATTACTAAGTTAACTACTAAACGCTGAGGCAATAGTCCAAGTTGAACCATGAACAAACCATAAGTAGCACCAATTAAAGCACCCATGGTCAAAATTGGCAAAAAGATACCACTTGGTAAACCAGAGTCATAGGCCACGATTGAAAAGACAATTCTCATGACATAATAGAACGCCAACAGGCCAACTAATCCCCATCCACTTTGTGTAATTATATGGGGCATTGCCAAAATCAAGCGATTACCAGGACCTGTAATTAATGGCCAGAAGTAGGCTATTGGAATTAAGATTGCTAAAGGGATTAAGCCATGAAGCCAGTGAGGCAAAAACGTGATTTTTGCATAAACTTTTTTCAAACTAAACAGTCCGACTTTGTATAAATGGCCTAGAACACCTAATAAGATCCCTAAAATAATCAAGTGCCAATAGAGCACAATTGGAAATGAATGATTATATAAAATTCCAAGCGCTGGATGGATACCGAATAAATTGGAAACCACAAAGTTGGAAGCAATTGCTCCAGCTAATGCATTCATCCAAACAAGTGGAGAGAAATTATGGAAAACTTCTTCTAATACAAACAATGCTCCACTAAGAGGTGCACCAAATGCAGCAGATAGACCACTAGCGGCACCGGTTGCTAACAAAATTCGTGAATTAAGCTTATTTTGCTTAAAGCCTTGGCCTACACCCTGGCCGATGGTTGAGCCGAGTTGTAATGAAGGGCCTTCTGGTCCCAAGAACAAACCTGTACCAATTACCAGAATACCCCCTATTAGCTTACGCCATAAGATTGGGAACCATTGCAGAGATAACTTTCCTTGAAGTTGTAATTTTACTTCAGGAATACCTGATCCTCCAACATGAGGATATTGTTTTACAAAATACCCTGCAATTACGGCTACGGCGATAAAGCCTATAATAATCACAATAAACCATAATGGATTGCTGTGAGCTAATTGAAATAAATGCAGCCAAAAACCTGACGTTTTTTCAATTCCAAATCTAAATAGCCCAACTACTATACCAGTAAAGATACCAACTACTAACGCTTGTAAAAGTAGTTTTATATTGGTTTTATTTCCCTCGTCTTTCATATAACCCTCTCTTTAATTGAACAATCACGACAAACTCTATTGTACAATAAAAAACCAGCTAAGATTTAGCTGGTTTTTGGTTTCATGTGAAACAGATTTATTATTTTTCTTCATACCATTCAGTATGGAATGTACCTTCACGATCATTTCTTTGGTAAGTATGTGCACCAAAGTAGTCACGTTGACCTTGAATAAGGTTAGCTGGTAAATCTGGGTTAAAGATTGATTCTAAGTAGTTAAGAGCTGCACTTAAAGTTGGAGTTGGTACGCCAGCCTTAGTAGCGAATTCAACTGACTTTCTCAAAGCTGGGAGGTTTTCTTCCATTAACTTTCTGAAGTAGTCATCTTGGAACAAGTTCATGAGCTTGTTGCCCTTAGAATACGCATTTTCGATATCTTTAAGCATTGCAGAACGAATAATGCAGCCTGCTTCCCAATCTTGAGCAATTGACTTGTAGCGCAAGTCCCAATCATAAGCTTCGGCAGCCATGGTTAATTGTTGGAAGCCTTGTGCGTATGCGACAGCTTGAGCTAATTGCAAAGTCTTTTCGAATTCATCCACTAAATCGTCAGGAATTGCACCCTTGTACTCAAACTTAGCTTGCTTAATACCGCTCTTCACTGCTAAATGAGCTTGCTTACTCATGAAACGAGCCATAACAGCTTCAGCTACGACAGTTACTGGAGCGCCAAGTGCAACACCGTCTTCAAGCATCCAGTTACCGGTACCCTTGTATGAAGCAACATTTAAGATATGGTCGATAACGTGATCTGAAGTTAAATCATCCTTTTGAGCTAATACTTTAGAAGTGATTTCACTAAGGTATGCTTCAACCTTACCATGGTTCCACTTGTCAAAAATTGCGGACATCTCATCATCACTCTTATGAGCAACATCACGAAGTAAGTTGTAAACTTCTGAGAATTCTTGCATAATTCCGTATTCGATACCGTTATGTACCATCTTGACATAGTGACCAGCACCTTCAGGCCCCATGTAGTAGACACAAGGCTTGCCTTCCTTGTTCTTAGCAGCAATTGCTTCAAGAATTGGAGCAACCTTTTCATAAGCTGCTTCATCACCACCGGGCATAAGAGCTGGGCCGTTAAGGGCACCCTCTTCACCGCCGGACACACCCATACCGATAAAGTGAATACCATGCTTTTCCATTTCATGGTAGCGACGGTTAGTATCGTGGTAGTTTGAGTTACCGCCATCGATTAAAATATCGCCCTTATCCAGCAATGGGAGCAATTTTTGCAAGGTTTGATCCACTGGATCACCAGCCATAATTTGGATCAAAATCTTGCGTGGCTTTTCGAGTGAATTAACAAATTCTTCCCATGTATAACATGGCTTCAACTTATCATCTTCATATTTTGCAAAAGCATCAACTTCTGGTTTATCAATTGAAAAGCCAGAAACTGAGAAGCCGTGATTTCTAACGTTTAAAGCGAGGTTTTTACCCATAACGGATAAACCGATAACGCCGAATTGTTGCATATCTTTAACATCCTCCATTTAATCAAAATTCATCATGTTTTATTATACTTTTTTAAAGACAAAAAAGCGAAATTAAAAGACCGCTCTTTAGTCATTCCCTGGGAAATATTGCCACAAAAAAAGCGAGATTTTCATCTCGCTTTTTTGGTCAATTGAATTAAAACTAATTAGAAATTAGTGTTGTGAAGCACCCGAAACTGTATCAGGAGCAGTATCTTCTTCAGGTTCTGATTCTTCATGCTGAGATGCACCTGTTGCAGCGTCAGCTTCCAAACCATACTTTTCAGCAAAGTAGCTGAATGGCTTCAAGTCTTCGGCTTGATACTTCTTGACGAATGCAGGATCGTCAATTGAGTTCAATTCAGTTGAGTAAGGCATTTCGTGGGTGTACTTAACATCAATCAACATTGGGCCATCCATCTTCTTGAATTCGTCAACTGCTTCTTCGAATTCTTTCTTAGTGCGTACAGTAACGCCCTTCACGTTCATACCTTCAGCAACCTTAGCCCAGTCGTTGTCAGGAATAATAACGCCTGATAATGGTTGGTGAGATTCATCCTCTTGTTCAGCTTGAATGTAACCTAAAGTCTCGTTAGTGAAGACAACATTCAAAACATGCATGTTGTAGCGTGCCATAGTGAGTAATTCTTGGTTCATCATAGCAAAGCCACCATCACCAGCTAATTGCCATACTTCACGGTCTGGGTAAACAGTTGCAGCCATTAAGGCAGCTGGAGCACCGTAGCCCATTGTTGCGTGCAAGCCTGAAGTAGTCCACTTTTGATCATCATGCAAGTTCAAAAGACGGCATGAGTCAACGTTAACGTTACCAACATCGATTGCAAAGATAGCATTGTCATCAGCCTTCTTGTTGATTACATCCCAGATTGGCTCTGGACGTACAGGCATTTCATCTGAATTTTTAAAGCTATCTTGCCAAGCATCCCAATTCTCACGGTCTGCAATAGCAGCCTTGTAAAGTGGTGATTCGCTTCTAGTTTCACCAGCGTCAATAATTGCTCTCAATGCCTTCTTAGCATCAGCTAACATTGATACATCAGTTGAGTGACGCTTGCCAAACTTAGCTGGATCAACATCAATTTGAATTACCTTGGCATCCTTAGGGAACCATAATACTGAGAATGGTGAGTTATTGCCAACCCAAACAACTAAGTCAGTTGCACCTTGAACTTCTTGTGCGGCCTTTGGTCCAATACGACCGATGGTACCCATGTATGCTGGAAACTTGTCTTCTACGATACCTTTGCCTAAGTATGATGACATAATTGGAGTCTTGAATTTTTCGGCAAATTCCTTAACTTCATCACCGGCATCTTTAGCGCCTAAACCAATGTACATGGTTGGGTTCTTAGCTTCCTTCAAAAGCTTAACAGCTTCATCAACTGAAGTCTTAGTTGGTGCTGGGTAGTTTGGCTCTGGATGAGCATCCTTGTTTACACGGAAGTTATCCTCAATCTTTTGCCAACCGTAGTCCTTAGGAACGATTAAAACTGCAGGACCTTTTCTTGCGTAGGCTTGACGGATAGCTTCGTCAGTCAATACTGGAATAAGCTCTGGAGTCTTAGCTGAAGCGCACCAAACGCTAGCGTCTAAGAACCATTTATCTTCATCAAAAGCTTGGAAGAAGTCGATATCTTGTCTGCTAGTTGGAACGTTAGCTACAATAGCTACCATTGGTGTCTTATCAAACTTAGCATCGTATAAACCGTTAAATAAGTGAGCAGCACCAGGACCAGCTGAACCGAAACATACACCCAACTTGCCTGTTACCTTATATTCTGATGATGCAGCAAGTGCGCCAGCTTCTTCGTGACGTACTTCGATAAATTTCATCTTATCTCTGAAGTCATAGATGGCATTCATACTTGAGTCGAATGAACCACCTGGGAAACCATAGATGTGGTCAATTCCCCAATCATAAATAACTTTAAGCATTGCATCAGAACCATTAATTTTTGTCATTATAAGTACATCTCCTTAACTTTTCGTTTCTTTCATAATGTATTAAAACACATTTTTTCACATTTTTAAAACGTTAAAAGCGTTGTTATTATGCAAATGAAAACGTTTTTTTAAAAATAATCATTTCACAAAGATAGATAAATTTAGACTTATATATCACTCGTTGGTAGCGTTTTCTATTGTGATTTCATGAACATTATTATACTAAAAATCATTTATTTTATATACATTTATTATTACTTATAGTCAAAATTTAAAGAAAAAATTTTTTCTTTTTATTCAATCGTCCATTTTTTAGGTTGCGAGTTATTTCAAAAGGGCATGAAAAAAGCATAGTGGCAGTATTTGTCAACTATGCTTTTTACTTATTCATTTTATTTGTTTACTTTGGAATAGCGACCATTTTGAATATAAACACTCAAGATAGCTAAATCAGCTGGGTTTACCCCCGAAATACGTTCGGCCTGAGCTAAAGTCTCAGGACGAATCTTTTCAAATTTCTGACGAGCCTCAGTTGCTAAGCCCTCAATCATTTCATAATCAATATCAGCTGGAATCTTTTTAGCTTCTTGACGCTTTAAACGAGCAATTCTGGTTTCTTCTTTCTTGATATAGCCCGCATATTTAATCGCAATCTCTACTTGCTCTTTGACATAACGGTCACCATCGATCTTTTCGCCAGTGAGTCGTTCGATATCATCGATCTTAACATGTGGACGGCGTAAGAAGACGTCTGCCTTTACGCCGGCTTTCATTGGTTCCTGGCCGATACTCTTCAGATATTGCTGAACATCATCAGTCAAGTGGACCGTAATTTCATGCAATCTAGCTTTTGCATCCCTAATAGCTTGTTTCTTTTCTTCAAACTTTTCGTAACGTTCATCAGAAATCAAACCAAGTTCGTGACCGTATTCGGTCAAGCGCAAATCTGCATTATCATGACGCAAAATCAAACGATATTCGGCACGACTAGTGAGCAAACGATATGGTTCATTAGTACCCTTAGTTACCAAATCATCAATCAAAACACCGATATAAGCATCGTTTCGTCCCAAGGTAAAGCCAGGCTTGTCTTGCGCACTTAGTGCAGCGTTAATCCCAGCAATCAACCCTTGACCAGCGGCTTCTTCATAGCCTGACGTACCATTCATCTGTCCAGCAGTAAATAAGTGCTTGATGTTCTTAGTCTCAAGAGTGTGCTTCAATTGCCATGGTTCAACCACATCATATTCAATTGCATAACCTGGGCGCATCATCTCAGCGTGTTCAAGTCCCGCAACTGAGTGAACCATTTTAAGCTGAATTTCTTCAGGCATTGAAGTTGAAAAGTCGCCTACATAAACTTCTTTAGTAGTTCTACCTTCTGGTTCAAGGAAAATTTGATGACGATCTTTATCGGCAAAACGAACCACCTTATCTTCAATAGAAGGACAATAACGAGGGCCCACTCCCTTGATAATCCCACTAAACATTGGTGCTCGATCAAGATTATCACGAATAATTTCATGGGTACCGTTGTTGGTGTAAGTCATCCAGCAAGAGATTTGATTCTTTAAATAGTCAACGTCTTTACTTTCATATGAGAAATGACGAGGAGTTTTATCACCAGGCTCTTCTTCAGTCTTGGAGTAGTCAATCGTATTACCGTTAACACGTGGAGGAGTACCAGTCTTAAAACGACGAAGCTTAAAACCAAGTTTTTCAAGGTTTTCTGACAACTTGATTGAAGGAGTTGTGTTGTTAGGACCTGAAGAATAAGTAAGTTCACCAATAATAATTTTGCCGCGTGCTGCAGTACCGGTAGTCAACACAACGCTTTTAGCATGGTATTTTGCACCTGTATTGGTAATTACACCTTTGCAAACGCCGTCTTCTACTACTAATTGATCTACAATTGCCTGACGCAAAGTTAAATTAGGCGTATTTTCAATAGTATCCTTCATATGCTCATGATATTGCCACTTATCAGCTTGGGCACGAAGAGCACGTACGGCTGGACCCTTACCGGTATTCAACATTCTCATTTGAATATAAGTAGCGTCAATGTTTTTACCCATTTGTCCGCCCAAAGCGTCAATTTCACGAACCACAGTCCCTTTAGCAGGACCACCAACTGATGGGTTACATGGCATAAAGGCAACCATATCCAAACCAATAGTCACAAGCAAGGTCTTTTGCCCCATATGTGCACTTGCCAATGCTGCTTCACACCCTGCGTGACCTGCTCCAACAATAATTACATCATATTCATTTGAATCATATGTTTTAATCATATTCTTCCCCTACTTTCCTAAACAGAATTGACTAAACAATTGCGTTACCAGTTCATCTGGCGCGCTTTCTCCAGTGATTTCGCCTAAAGTATCCCAAGCTCCAGTGAAATCAATTTGCGCGATATCTACTGGGATGCCATCATCAACTGCTTGCACTACATCCTGCAATTCTTTTTTAGCCTTAGCTAAAAGTGATGTTTGACGCTGGTTAGTAACCATTACTTGATCATTAGAATTTTCGATACCAGCAAAGAATAGTTTATTGATTAATTCTTCTAATTTATCAAGATTTTGCTCTTTCAAAATTGAGGTTAAAATAACGTCGCTGCCAGTTTGCTTCTTCATTTCATCAACTGTTATCTTTTGTCCTAAATCAGACTTATTCAAGACAATAATTCTCTTTTTGTTCTTAGTTTCTTCAATTAAAGCTCTATCTTCAGCTGTTAATTCTTGACTAGCATCTATCAACAAAAGTACTAGATCAGCACGATCTAGCGCCTTCTTTGATCTTTCTACCCCGATTTTTTCAACCTTATCGTCTGTATGGTGAATTCCGGCAGTATCAATTAATTCTAGCGGTACTCCTTTTACAGACACATATTCTTCAAGGGTATCTCTAGTGGTTCCGGCTACATCGGTTACAATTGCTTTATCACTTTGAGTCAAATAATTAAGCAATGATGACTTACCCACATTAGGGCGTCCAACAATTGCAGTCGCAAGACCATTACGCAAGATTTTACCCTCTTGTGCAGTCTTCAACAGTCGATCTATTTTCTTAATTACTGATTTAGCAGTATCAGACATTTGCTTGGCAGTAACAGTATCGGCATCATACTCTGGATAATCAATATTTACCTCTACATTAGCCAGAGTATCCAAAATCTCCTGTCTCATAGCTTGAATTTTATGCAAAAGCCCCCCAGCAAGCTGCCCTACAGCGACCTGACGTGCTTTATCTGTTTTAGCACGAACAATGTCCATCACACTTTCAGCCTGAGTTAAATCAATTCTGCCATTAACAAAGGCACGCTTAGTAAATTCACCCGGATCAGCCATACGAGCGCCATGACTTAATAAAAGTTGCAAAATATGATTTGTAACTACGATCCCACCGTGACAATTGATTTCAACAATATCCTCACGCGTAAAAGTCTTGGGCGCACGCAATACTGTGACCATTGATTCATCGATAGTTTTACCAGTATCAGGATCAATAATATGACCATAGTGAATAGTATGTGTTGGTACTTTAGTCAAATCTGCACCTTTAAAAACTTCATTAGCAATTTTAACTGCATCTTCACCCGACATCCGTACAATGGAAATTCCGCCTTCGCCAATAGGGGTGGAAATTGCAGCAATTGTATCGAACTCTGTTAAAGTTTGAGCCATAATTTCACCTTTTCTTAATAAAAAAAGTGCATTATACCACCACGAATAAACATGATGGATAAAGCACTTTGACTACTTTATCTAAAAATCATTTTAGATTGATATTCTTTTATCTCTTTTTGCGTCCTAAACGCTTGTAAGTTTTTCTTATCTTACGTTTACGCTCACGTTCAGCTTCTGCCTTAGCCTCTTGCTCTCTCTTAAATTTAATAGGATTTTGCAAGATAAAGGTCTGAACTGCCTGGAATAAGTTGGAAATAACCCAGTAAAGTGTAATTGCTGATTGGAAGTTCAATGCCATTACACCTACCATGATTGCCATTCCGTAAGTCATTACCTTTGTCATCCCATTTTGAGCTGACTTAGGCGTAGCTAACTGACTAATGTAACTAGACAAGAAAGTGAAAACCATTGCCAAGATCGGCATTATGAAGTATGGATCTGGTTTACTCAAATCCATCCATAAAAAGCGTCCTGTTTGCAATTGTGGTGTACGTTGAATTGCCCCAAACAAAGCATACATAACGGGCAATTGAATCAAAACAGGCAAACATCCAGTATATGGATTTACTCCTGCTTCTTTATATAGTTTATTAGTCTCTTGTTGTAATAGCGTCCTTGATTCAGTGTCACGTCCTGGATATTTCTTACGTAACTCATTAATTTGTGGCTGAATGCTTTGCATCTTGGTTGTGCTTCGAATAGAAATAGCATTCAAAGGCAACAAGACAACACGAACAATAATGGTAAAGACAATAATTGCCCAGCCATAACTATTGCCCATTAACTTAGCTAACCACAAAATGAAAGCTGACATGTAATAAACAATCCATCTGTCCCACCAATTTCCACTGTTATGTGAAATCGGAGCAACATGACCGTTTGCACCTTGAGTCGCACATCCTGTCAAAACGACAGCAAGTGTAATCAAAGTTAAAACGGCAATAAGACGTTTGACACTTCTCTTGGTCAGAATGTCCTTCAATCTAATTTTCCTCAACTTCATCTGGCATTTCTTCAATAATATGAGCCAAAGCTAATGCATGAAGCAAGTTTTTTCGTACTTTGACCATATCAAAATTACGAGCATAAGGCCGGGTAATGATTAAAAAATCAGCATGTGGATCAATCTCCAACTTTTTTTCATCAATTACGGCCCGAATATAACGCTTGAGTCGATTACGTGCAACTGCAGTATGCCCAACCTTCTTGCCAACAGAAATACCTACACGAAAGTGCCTGTTTTCTGCTTTTTCTACCTTATAGATGACAAAAGCACGGTTAGCTACTGAATTACCAGACTCGAAAACTTGCTGGAAATCTTTTTCAGATTTTACTCGATAAGACTTTCTCAAAACGTTTCATTCCACTCTATGTAGACTAAAAAAACCACTGGGATTCAGTGGTTTAAGCAGATAAGACTTTTCTACCCTTTGCGCGGCGTCTTGCTAAAACCTTACGGCCATTTGATGTGCTCATACGCTTCATAAAACCATGAACACGTGAACGGTGACGCTTCTTAGGTTGGTAAGTTCTCTTAGTTGTCATTGTAAACTGCACCTCCATAAAATCTTTGTGCTAAATACACAATTTCTTATTAAGAATAGCACGAATAGCCGCAAAAACCAAGTATTTATTTAAAAAAAGCATTCATGATTCATTCAAAAATAAATCCCTTAAACAGTATTTTTATGTGGATAAAAAAATAAATATTTTTTCACACGAAATAATTCACAAGATAATTCCCAATGTTTTCCACATCCCACAGGATGTTAAAAATTAAATTCACACCATGTGGATAACGCATATGGTAATGCGCTTAAATTATTGCTACAATAGCAAAAGTAATCCACAGATCAATTGTGCATAAAGTAACTTTTTGCTTTTCATCATGTCAAAATGTGCATATTATTATTAAAATAATCCACAGACTGTTAATCATGTTAATTACTTTTACTCTTGTGGAAAACTTTTATATAAAATGATACACTTAATGTGCTTTTTACTATTGGGGGAATGCACATTGTTCGACATTGAAAAATTCTGGCAACATTTTAACGATGAGATGCGGGCTCGTTTTAATGAAGTTGCTTATAATGCATGGTTTAAAAATACTAAGCCTATTTCTTACAATAAAAATACACATGAATTGAAAATCTTAGTTCAAAATCCTGTTGCAAAGGGGTATTGGGAGAAAAATTTATCTTCACAACTGATTCAATCGGCCTATGGTTACGCCGGAATTGAAATATTACCTGTATTTCAGATAACTGAAAATAACGAAAGTCCTGAACGGATCGTCACACCCGAGCCCAAACATGATATTCAACTACAACAAGAAAAAAGAGCACCTAGACAATTCACCAAAAATTTAAAATTAAACGAAAAATATACCTTTGATAATTTCGTTCAAGGTGAGGGAAACAAATTAGCTGCCGGCGCCGCATTGGCTGTAGCAGACAGTCCTGGTAGCTTTTACAATCCACTCTTTATTTTTGGTGGTGTTGGTCTTGGAAAAACACACTTAATGCAGGCAATCGGTCACCAAATGTTAGCCGAACGTCCTAATGCAAAAGTAGTCTATATACAGAGTGAAACTTTCGTTAATGATTTTATTAATTCCATAAAAAATAAAACGCAAGACCAATTCCGCGAAAAATACAGAACTTGTGACTTGCTGTTAGTCGACGATATTCAATTTTTTGCAAAAAAAGAAGGTATTCAAGAAGAATTCTTCCATACCTTTGAGACTCTATATAATGATCAAAAGCAAATCGTGATGACCAGTGATCGCTTACCAACTGAAATTTCCGATTTGTCCGAGCGTTTAGTTTCTCGATTTACATGGGGGTTACAGGTTGAAATTACACCTCCAGATCTTGAAACACGAATTGCAATTTTACGCAAGAAGGCAGAAGCAGAGGGCTTAGTCATTGATGACAACACTCTCGATTACATAGCCTCACAAGTAGACACTAATATTAGAGAACTTGAAGGTGCACTTGTTAAAGTTCAAGCATATGCAACTATTGAAAAAGCAGACATAAATACAAATTTAGCTCGAGAGGCTCTTGTTGATCTAAAATTAGTCCAAAAAAATCGCGGGTTACAGATATCTAAAATCCAGGAAGTAGTCGCAAATTATTTCCAAACTTCAACTGCCGAATTAAAGGGTAAAAAGCGTGTACGGCAGATTGTAGTACCAAGGCAAATAGCGATGTACTTATCTCGTGAGTTAACTGATGCTAGTCTACCAAAAATTGGACAAGAATTTGGCGGCAAAGATCATACCACGGTAATGCATGCATATGATAAAATCGATAAGCAAATAAAAACGGATACAGAAATAAAAAGTGCTGTGTTTGATTTGAAACAAATGCTTGAGCATTAATTATCCACTGTGGATAACTTTAAGAGTTTTACACATAGTTTTTAACCGTTTAAATTCCGTTATTTTAAGGCTTCTACTGAGTTTTCAACAAAATTCACAGGCCCTACTACTACTAATTAAATATATAATTAATATAAATAACTTAGGAGGACAACAATGAAATTTACAATTAATCGTAATCTGTTTATAGAAAACTTGAACAATGTAATGCGGGCTATTTCCTCAAGAGCAACTATTCCTATTCTTAGTGGTATTAAGTTGGACTTGACTGAAACAGAATTAACCTTAACAGGTAGCGATACAGACATTTCAATTGAAATAAAGATACCTGTAAACGAAGACTTAAATGTGGAATCTACAGGTTCAATTGTTCTGCCTGCTAGATTCTTCAGTGAAATTGTTAAGAAATTACCAGGTAAAGACTTTTCATTTGAAGTAAAAGAAAGTTTCCAAACTCAAATCGTATCTGAAAATAGTGAATTTACAATTAATGGCTTAGATGCAAATAATTATCCACGTTTACCTGAAATCCCTGATAATGCCTCATTTACTATTTCTGGCAAAACTTTCCGTGAAATTATTAATGAAACGCAATTTGCCACATCTAACGATCAAACGAGAGCTATTCTTACAGGTGTTCGTTTCTTCTTTAATCCAACCAACATTAAGGCAGTCGCAACTGATTCTCACCGTTTATCACAGAGAACTATTACTTTAGAAAACGGACCTCAAGCAGAAACCGATCTGATTATCCCTGGTAAAAGTTTGCAAGAATTAGCTAGAATTATTGGAGAAACTGATCCAGAAGTAAAAATTTGCCCTGGTGATAACCAAGCATTGTTTGTAATTGGCAATCTTTCATTCTATTCACGTTTGCTTGATGGCAATTATCCTGACACTGATCGTTTAATTCCAACTGAAAAAACTACTAGTGTTGAATTTGATATTTCAGAATTATCTAGTGCACTTGAACGTGCAAGTTTGTTAACACACGCGGGCCGCAATAACGTAGTAACTTTAACTTTGGATACTACGAACCAAACTGCAAAGTTATCTGGTAAATCCGCAGAAATTGGTAATGTAGAAGAAGATGTAAGTTTCAGGAACTTGGAAGGAAATGACTTACAAATTTCATTCAACCCTGATTACATGCGTGATGCACTTAGAGCTTCTATTACCGATTCTGTAGTAATGAGTTTTACTAAGCCACTGCGTCCATTCGTCATTAATCCAGATAAAGATGATATTGAATTTGTTCAATTAATTACACCAGTTAGAACCTACTAATTAAGTACACAAAATTTAGGTATTAAAAAACTGCCCCATCGTGGGCAGTTTTTATTTGTTTTTCTGTTAAATGCTAAAAATCGACGCTCTAGTATTTTTTATTCGGGATAGTGTGATCAGGTTATTTGCAAAAAAACCGCAGAAAACGCCTTAAATAGCGGTTTAAGTTTGTTATTTGTTATGAAAACTAATATAATTATATAGGTAAAAAGAGTATTGAAGGTGAACATCATCAAATATTTTACAATTGTTGGCGACTGTATAACTTTAGGGCAATTCCTTAAAGAAGAGAGCGTTGTTTCGTCAGGCGGACAAGCTAAATTTTATCTCCAAGATAATCCAGTAACTTTAAATGGAGCACTTGAGAATCGTAGAGGTAAAAAAATTCGCGTTGGAGATCATTTGCTAGTTAATGGGCAAGAATATGAATTTCGGCGGGAAGAGTAATGTATCTTGATCATTTTGTAGTTCAAAATTTTCGTAATTTAAAAAAGCTTGATATCGATTTTGATCCTAACGTCAATATTTTTATTGGCAAAAATGCGCAGGGAAAAACCAATCTTTTGGAAGCAATCTATTTTTTAGCGTTGACTAGATCCCATAGAACCAATTCTGATAAAGAATTAATAGGTTTTGGTGGCGAATACACCAATTTGCTTGGTCATGTGCAAAAAAGCCAGGTTGATTTAACATTGCGTGTTTTGATCACCCAAAAGGGTAAAAAAGTATGGATTAATCGTGTTGAGCAAGCTAAGTTATCGAAGTACGTTGGCCAATTAAATGCAATTTTATTTTCTCCGGAGGATTTGGAGTTGATAAAGGGTGCTCCAGCCTTGCGGAGAAGATTTATGGACCAAGAATTCGGTCAAATAAATGCGGAATATTTATACTTTGCTAGTAAGTATCGGCAAGTTTTGCTTCAAAAAAATAATTATTTAAAGCAACTTGCCAAAGGAAAAACAAAAGATCAGGTCTTTTTGGATGTATTGTCAGATCAGCTTGCAGGTATTGCTGCAGAAGTGATTTTTCGTCGTTTTAAGTTTTTGCGATATTTAAGTCACTATGCTAGCGATGCATATGCACATATCAGTTTGGGTGGTGAGAAGCTAGCAATAGCGTACCACCCATCTGTTTCTACTATTGAAGCGGATGATACTGTTGAAGAGATTTATCAAAAAATACTAGCAAACTTTGAACGCAATAAAGCGATTGAAATGCGGAAGGGTACTACTACGTCTGGACCGCACCGAGACGATATTGAGTTTAAGCTCGATGGTAAAAATGCCCATTTATATGCTTCCCAGGGACAGCAACGTTCCATTGCTTTAAGTGTAAAGTTGGCAGAAATTCAGTTGATCCATCAATTAACTGATGAATATCCATTGTTGTTATTAGATGATGTGATGAGTGAGCTAGATCACACTCGTCAAAGTGCACTCCTTAATTATATTCATGGAAAGACTCAGACCTTTATCACTACAACAGATCTGGAAGGAATTTCCTGGGAAATAATTAAGAAGCCACGTGTGTACCACATTCAATCTGGCAAAATTAGTTTTGAGAAGGAGAATTAAATGGCTGATAATTCAAAGAAAAATCTTGATAAGGTCAAAAAATATGAAAAAGAGGCCGACAAGTATAATGCCAGTCAAATTCAAGTCTTAGGCGGCCTGGAGGCTGTTCGTAAGCGACCAGGTATGTATATCGGTTCGACTAGTTCTCAGGGATTGCACCACTTAGTGTGGGAAATTATTGATAACAGTATTGATGAACGACTTGCTGGTTTTGCTACCAAGATTGAAATTACTGTTAATGAGGATGGTAGTGTTACTGTTCAAGATGATGGTCGTGGTATCCCAGTAGATATTCAGAAAAAGACAGGTCGTCCAGCATTAGAGACTGTATTTACTGTACTTCACGCCGGTGGCAAATTCGGCGGTGGCGGATACAAGGTATCAGGTGGTTTGCACGGTGTTGGTGCATCTGTTGTAAATGCTTTGTCCACTAAGCTTGATGTAACTGTCATGCGTGATGGTAAAAAGTATTTCATTGATTTTGATCACGGCCGTGTTAAGGATGATATGAAACAAATTGGTACTGTGCCACTTGATCAACATGGTACTATTGTTCATTTCTATCCAGATCCTGATATTTTTACTGAAACTACTACTTTTGATGACAAGATCTTAAAGAATAGAATTCGTGAACTTGCATTTTTAAACAAGGGATTAAAGCTTACTTTTACTGATAAACGTAAAGATAGTGCTGAAACCGACGTATACAAGTACGAAGGTGGTATTAAAGAATACGTTGCCTTTTTGAACAAAGGACAAGAAGTATTATTTGATGAACCAATCTATGTTGAAAGTACTTATAACGGTATTGATGTGGAAGTTGCTTTGCAATATACAAATGGCTATAAGACCACTTTGATGACTTTCGCTAATAATATCCACACCTATGAAGGTGGGATGCACGAGGCTGGTTTTAAGACTGCTTTAACTCGTGTAGTCAACGACTATGCGCACAAGGCTAAGATCTTAAAGGATAAGGATGACAATCTTTCTGGTGAAGATATCCGTGAAGGAATGACAGCTGTTGTTTCAGTTAAGCACCCAAGTCCTCAGTTTGAAGGTCAGACCAAGACTAAGTTGGGTAACTCAGATGCTAGAACAGCAGTAGATAAGTCATTCTCTGAGACTTTTAGCCGTTTCTTAATGGAAAATCCATCTGTTGGACGCAAGATTGTGGAAAAGGGACAACTTGCTGAACGTGCTAGAACAGCTGCTAAGCGTGCGCGTGAAGTTACCCGTAAAAAGTCCGGTTTGGAAATTGCAAACTTGCCAGGTAAATTAGCTGACAATACCAGTAATGATCCAAGTATTTCTGAATTATTTATCGTTGAGGGTAATTCAGCCGGTGGTTCAGCAAAACAAGGTAGATCTCGTTTGACCCAAGCAATTTTGCCAATCAGAGGTAAGATCTTGAACGTTGAAAAAGCTTCAATGGATCGTATTTTAGCTAACCAAGAAATCAGATCTTTATTTACAGCTTTGGGTACAGGCTTTGGTGCAGATTTTGATGTGTCTAAGGCTCGTTACCATAAGTTAATTATCATGACTGATGCCGATGTCGATGGTGCTCACATTAGAACTTTGCTTTTGACGCTGTTTTACAATTACATGCGTCCAATGATTGAAAAGGGATATGTATACATCGCTCGTCCACCTCTGTATCAAGTTCGTCAGGGTAAGGTAATTAAATATCTTGATACTGATGAAGAATTGCATGATTACTTAGGTAGTTTGCAACCAAGTCCTAAGCCAGTTGTACAGCGTTACAAGGGGTTAGGTGAAATGGACCCAGAACAATTATGGGAAACTACTATGAATCCAGAAAATAGACGTTTGGATCGAGTAAGTCCTGAATATGCCAAGGATGCGGATGCAGTCTTTGAACTTTTAATGGGTAATGAAGTTGCTCCAAGACGTGACTTTATTCAAAAGAATGCTAAATATGTTGAAAATTTGGATGCATAGGAGAGGTTAGATGGACGATAATCAAACTCAAGATCGTAGAATTAGAAACGTCGATTTAACTAGCATGATGCGTAGTTCATTCCTGGACTATGCAATGTCAGTTATTGTAGCTCGTGCTTTGCCTGATGTTCGCGATGGTTTGAAGCCTGTACAGCGTCGTATTCTTTATGGAATGAGCGAATTAGGTGTTACGCCTGATAAGCCATACAAGAAAAGTGCCAGAATTGTTGGGGAAGTTATGGGTAAATTCCACCCACACGGTGACTCATCAATTTATTTAGCTATGGCGCACATGGCACAAGACTTTTCATACCGTTACATGTTAGTTGATGGTCACGGTAACTTCGGTTCTGTTGATGGAGACGAACCAGCCGCAATGCGTTATACCGAAGCAAGAATGAGCAAAATCGCTGTTGAAATGCTTCGTGATATCAATAAAAACACAATCGACTGGCAAAGAAACTATGATGATACTGAAAATGAACCAGTAGTATTGCCAGCTAGAATTCCTAACTTGTTAGTTAACGGTGCTAACGGTATTGCTGTTGGTATGACAACTAATATCCCACCTCATAACTTGAGCGAAGTAATTAGTGGTTTGCACATGTTGATGAAAAATCCTGATGCCACTACTAAGGATTTGATGAAGGTTATTCCAGGCCCTGATTTCCCAACTGGTGGAATTATTATGGGTCGCGGTGGAATTTATCGTGCTTATGAAACTGGTAAGGGCAACATCGTTGTACGTGCCAAAACGAATATCGAAACAGAAAAGAGTGGCCGTGAAAGAATTATTGTTAGCGAAATTCCTTTCATGGTTAATAAGGCTGAATTAGTTAAGAAGATTGCTGACTTAGCACGTGAAAAGATCATCGATGGAATTACTGGTGTTCGTGATGAATCTGACCAGACTGGTATGCGAATTACTATTGATATTCGTAGGGATGCCAGTGCCAGTGTTGTTTTGAATAATTTGTTCAAACAAACTCAAATGCAGGCTAACTTCGGCATGAACATGGTTGCCATTGTTGATGGTGCACCACACTTCTTAACTTTGAAGCAAATGTTGCAATATTACTTGGACCACCAAGAAGATGTTGTAACTCGTAGAACCAAGTTCGAATTAGCTAAGGCTGAGGCTAGAGCCCATATTCTTGAAGGGTTGCGAATTGCTCTAGATAATATTGATGAAATTGTTCATATTATCCGTAACAGTCAATCAAGTGATATCGCTAAGGCAACTTTAATTAGTCGCTTCGGTCTTGATGATAAGCAATCTCAAGCAATTTTGGATATGCGTCTTGTACGTTTAACAGGCTTGGAACGAGATAAGGTTGAGGCCGAATATAGAGAGTTGCAAGCTAAGATTGCCGATTACAAAGATATTTTGGCTAAGCCTGAACGGATCGATAAGATTATTTATGATGAATTATTAGATATCCAAAAGCGCTTTGGTGATAAGCGTAGAACCGAAATTGGTGCTAGCGAAGTTGTTTCAATTGAAGATGAAGATTTAATTGAAAAACAAAATATTCTTTTGACTGTAACTCACAATGGTTACATCAAGAGAATGCCAATTCAAGAATTTAAGACCCAAAACCGTGGTGGTAAAGGTATTAAGGGTATGGGTGTTCAAGATGGTGACTTTATCGAACACTTAATTTACTCAAGTACACATGACATGCTTTTGTTCTTTACTAATGCGGGTAAAGTTTACTCAAAGAAGGCATATGAAATTCCAGAATATGGTCGTATGGCCAAGGGATTGCCAGTAGTTAACTTGCTCCAATTAGAGAAGGGCGAAAAGGTTCAAACAGTTATCAACATTCCTGAAAATGCGGATGATAACTACTTGTTCTTTATCACCAAGATGGGAACAGTTAAGCGTACCCACGTTAGCGAATTTTCTAACATTAGAAACAGTGGTTTGATTGCCCTTACTCTCCGTGATGGGGATGAATTGAGCAACGTTTTGACCACTGATGGCAACCAAAACATTTTGATCGGTACTCACTCGGGTTATGCCGTTACCTTCAAGGAAAGCGACGTTCGTGCTATGGGTAGAACTGCTGCGGGTGTACGCGGAATTAACTTACGTGATCATGATTATGTAGTTGGTTCTGGTGTATTAGGTGCAGACGACCAGGTATTAGTCATTTCTGAAAAAGGCTACGGTAAACGTACTCCAGCTGCAGAATATCCAGTTAAGGGCCGTGGTGGTAAAGGTATCAAGACTGCTAATATCACTGAAAAGAATGGCCTACTTGCTGGCGTAATCGTTATTAGTAAGGGCAAGGACATCATGGTTATCACTACTGATGGTATTATGATCCGCTTTAAGACAAAGGATGTTTCTCAAACTGGACGTAGTACTATGGGTGTTCGCTTGATTAAAGTTAACGACGATAGTCAAGTCGCAAGTTTGACCATTGTTCCATCTGAAGCTGATCAAGATCAAGTTGATGATGAAGATGACAATGACGATAATGAGTAATTAATTAAAAAATCAAAAAATTTGAAGTTTTAAAAAAATTATCAAACTTTTTTGCGTAATAAATAATGAACAGTAAAAAACTATTTAGGATCACGTGAAAAACTGTTTGGTAATTTTTTATTTATATGCTAGAATTAGAAATTGCGAGTAATATTTCAATTACTCCTTGTTCTTGATTTTAGCAAGAACCATATAGTCCAAAAGGAGGTGCATTAGTCATGGCAACTACAAAGTACGAAGTAACTTACATTATCAAGCCTGATGTTGATGAAGAATCAAAGAAGGCCCTCGTAGAAAACTACGACAAGGTTATCGCTGATAACGGTGGTACTATGGTAGAATCCAAAGACTGGGGCAAGCGTCGTTTCGCATATGAAATTGATAAGTATCGTGAAGGTACTTACCACATTATGACTTTCACTGCTGACAACGCTGACGCAGTTAACGAATTTAGCCGTTTGTCAAAGATTGACAGCGCTATCTTACGTTCAATGACCGTTAAGTTAGACAAGTAATTTTAATTTATTGTTTTCGTGATTTAGGAAAGGAAGGACATAAGTATGATTAATAGAGTTGTACTTGTTGGCCGTTTAACACGTGATCCTGAATTGCGTACTACTGGGAGTGGAATCTCGGTTGCTACGTTTACTCTTGCTGTTGACCGTCAATTTACAAATAGCCAAGGTGAGAGGGGCGCGGACTTTATCAGCTGTGTAATTTGGAGAAAATCTGCAGAAAACTTCTGTAACTTTACTTCAAAGGGTTCATTAGTTGGTATTGATGGCCGTATTCAAACCAGAAGTTATGACAATAAAGATGGGCAAAGAGTATATGTAACTGAAGTTGTTGTTGATAACTTCGCATTGCTCGAATCACGCAAGGATCGTGAGGCCCGCGGTCAAAATGGTGGTTATACACCAAATACTGGAAATGCTGGTGCTCCAAGCACTAACAACTTCCAAAATAATGGTGGATCACAAAATACTACTCAGAATACTAATAATCAATCAAACAACGCTCAAGATCCATTCGCAGGATCTGGCGATCCGATTGATATTTCTGATGATGATCTTCCATTCTAAAAATATTTAAAGAAAGGATTCTAGAACATGGCTCAACAAAGAAGAGGCGGCCGTCGTCGTCGTAAGGTTGACTACATTGCAGCTAACCACATCGATTACGTTGACTACAAGGATGTCGATCTGTTGAAACGTTTTATCTCAGAAAGAGGTAAGATTTTACCACGTCGTGTTACTGGCACTAGTGCTAAGAACCAACGTAAAGTTGCAAATGCTATTAAGAGAGCTCGTATCATGGGCTTGTTACCATTTGTTGCTGAAGACTAATTAAAATTAGATCGAATACAAACCAAAAGGACAGGATTATTTCCTGCCCTTTTTTAGTGCCATTTTTTCATTCATAACGCGTAATAATGTATAATTGATACTGATATATTTTACCTTGTAATAGGAAGGATCTTCATGAAAGATTTTTTACGTAAGCTTGAATTGCCTGAATTTATTAAAGATTCGCGATTAACAGCTTCCGTAGTAATCATTTTAGTACTTTCTTTAGTGGGAAGTATTATTGCGATGATTATGAGTCCATTATTTGGTTTAGCAATGGTGCTAATTTTTATTATGTCTGTTGCTTTTGCCATTTATGGAACCTACATTTTGGCAGGTAAGGCAACTAATTTTGCCGTTAATCTGTCTTACCGAATAAAACGTAGTGAGCAAGAAGCCATGATCAAGATGCCACTCGGTATTTTGCTCTATGATTCTGATCATCAGATTCAATGGGTGAATCCTTATTTGCAATTGTATCTTAAAGATACGGATTTAGTAGGTCACACAATTGAAGCTGTAGATCCAGATCTGAATAAATTGTTGAATGAAGCGATTGAAGCTAAAACCTCAGAAAACCATATAGTTAATTGGGATGGACACCGTTTTGAAATGGTGGTCCAAGATGATTTGGGCGTAATTTATCTGCTAGATATTACGCGTTATGCAAAAATCGAAGATAAGTATGAAGCTGAGCGTCTGGCTATTGGACAGATCTTTATTGATAATTATGATGAGTTAAGCGAAACAATGCATGATCAGGAACTGACCAGCATGAGTTCATATGTACAAAACACGTTAAGTAATTATGCTAAGAAGTTTAAGGCATATTTAAAGCGGATCGATGAAGATCACTTTTTACTGCTAGTACATATGCAAGATTTAGCTGAGATGGAAAAGGATAAGTTCTCTGTCTTAGATAAAGTACGACAAGAAACTAGCCGTAACAACACTCCGCTTACCTTGTCAGTCGGGATTGCCTTCGGCTCCGATTCACTCTCTGAAATTGCCAACCAGGCACAATCTAATCTTGATTTAGCCTTAGGTCGAGGCGGGGATCAAGTTGTGCTTCGTCAACCGGGCAAGGATGCACGCTTTTATGGTGGTAAATCCAACCCAATGGAGAAGCGAACTAGAGTCAGAGCTA
This sequence comes from Lactobacillus sp. UMNPBX6, assembly GCF_002553975.1. Lineage (NCBI taxonomy): Bacteria > Bacillati > Bacillota > Bacilli > Lactobacillales > Lactobacillaceae > Lactobacillus > Lactobacillus sp. UMNPBX6. Next base: position 26,585 of record NZ_PCZD01000007.1, on the reverse strand, counting down.
GAATGGTCTCTCAAGCAATTAGTGAACTATTCAAAGATGCGGACCGTGTTTTCGTCGTTGGACATCAGCGTCCAGACATGGATTCAGTTGGTAGTGGTATTGGTGTCGTAAAGTTGGCTCGCCTTCATGGCGTAAAAGCTAATTTTGTTTTAGATACTAATAAAACAAATTATGACGTAGGGCGCTTAGTGATCAGAATGCAACAGAAGAATCAGGATAAAGATATTTTTATCAGTCCTGAGGAGGCTCTAGCTGAAGCAACTGATAAATCAATGTTGGTTATGGTTGATCACTCTAAGTATTCAATTACTTATTCTCAAGCCTTGTATGATCGTTTGAAGAATAGAATTATCGTAATTGATCACCATAGACGTGGTGAAGAGTTCCCAGAGAATCCAATGCTTACCTATGTTGAACCATATGCTTCTTCAGCCTGTGAGTTGGTTACTGAAATGATCGAGTATCAACAGCCAGCGCAAGGCAAGCAAGTTTTAACAGATCTAGAAGCAACTGCAATGCTTGCCGGTATCGTAGTTGATTCTAAAGAATTCTCGCTTAGAACGGGGACTCGAACCTTTGATGCCGCAAGTTACTTGCGGTCAATCGGCGCTGATTCAGCTGTGGTAAGTTCACTGCTCAAGGAAGATATTGATAGTTTCCTTGAGAGAACACATTTGGTTGCTACATTGAAGATGGTAAAGCCGCATATGGCTGTTTTGTGTGGACCTGATGATAAGATTATCGATCCAATTATCACGGCTCAAGCAGCTGATACGGCACTTGATTTGGAAAATGTGGGTGCTAGTTTTGCCATTACTCGGCGCACTCCAGACACTATCGGTATTTCTGCACGTTCAATGGGTAAGATTAATGTGCAGATTATTATGGAAAAGCTGGGCGGTGGCGGCCATCTTTCTAATGCGGCTACTCAGATTAAAGGTGTTACCATTGAAGAAGCAAGAGCAAAATTGCTTCAAGCAATTGATGAATACGAAAAGGAAAATGAATAAAGGAGAACAAAATGAAGGTTATTTTTACACAAGACGTTAGAGGTCGTGGCAAGCGTGGACAAGTTAAGGAAGTTCCAGATGGATATGCACAAAACTATTTAATCAAGCGTGGCTTGGCTAAGGCAGCTACCAAGGGTAACATGAATACCTTAAAGCGTGTAGAAGCTAACGAAAAGGCTGCTTACGAAGCTGAAAAGGCAGAAGCTAAAAAGATTAAGGCAGAGCTTGAAAAAGACGATACAATCGTTAACTTCAAGTCAAAGGCTGGTACAGATTCACGTTTGTTTGGTTCAATTTCAAGCAAGAAGATTGTAGAAGGCCTTGAAAAGCAATATGGTATCAAGGTTGATAAGCGCAAGTTGAACTTGCCAGAACCAATCAAGACTTTAGGTTACACTAATGTTCACGCTAAGTTGTTCAAGGGTGTTGAAGCTACTATTCGTGTACACGTTACTGAACAAGACTAATTTTATTTTTGATAAAAAGTGGTTGTGATTGATGGATAATATTGTTTCTCAACAAATTCCACACGACTCAGATGCCGAAAAGGCTGTTCTGGGCGCGATTTTTATTGATCCAGAAGCAATTGCTGATGCGAGTGCGGTAGTTCAACCGGAAGATTTTTATGAAAGAGCAAATCAGATCATCTATCAAGCGATGCTGGATTTGTCAGATCGCGGGGATGCAATTGATCCGCTGACTCTTCAAGATGAACTAAATAAGAGAAATCAGCTAGATGACATTGGTGGGATTAGTTATGTTTCAGAATTAGCACTGGCAACGCCTACCGCTGCGCACGTTACTTACTATGCGCAGATTGTGCACCGAAAGGCGTTATTGCGCAGACTGATTTCTGCTAGTCAGAAGATTATTTCCAACGCAATTGATGGTTCAGATGATGTAACTGATATTCTTGATGACGCGGAAAGCGAAATTATGAATGTCTCATCAGAAAATAATAGTGGTGGTTTCAGAACAATCAAAGAAATCGTTAATTCCACTATTAAGGATATTAATAATATCCCTGATGACGGCAACATGGTTACAGGATTGCCAACAGGATTCGCTGAGCTGGATAAGATGACGACTGGTTTTCATGATGATGAATTGATCATTATCGCTGCACGGCCTGGTGTAGGTAAAACTTCATTTGCATTGAATGTGGCACAGTTTGTGGGGCTGCATACGGATAAAACCGTGGCGATGTTTTCTCTAGAAATGAGTGGAGAACAGTTAGTTCAAAGAATGTTAGCATCCTTAGGACTAATAGATTCTCAGCATTTAAGAACAGGTCAGCTGGATGAAGAAGAATGGCGCAAGTTAGTAATTGCGTCAGGCTCGCTTGCTAACACGGATATTTTTATCGATGATACTCCGGGTATTAAAATGAGTGAAATCCGTGCAAAAGCCAGAAGATTAGCCAAAGAAAAAGGTAATCTGGGGCTAATTGTAATCGACTACCTGCAGCTGATTGAAGGTCCACGTAGTGAATCACGGCAACAAGAAGTTTCCGCAATCTCACGTCAATTGAAAAAGCTGGCTAAGGAGCTTCACGTGCCCGTTATTGCCCTTTCCCAGTTATCACGGTCGGTTGAGCAGAGGCAGGATAAACGGCCTGTATTGTCCGATATTCGTGAATCTGGATCAATTGAACAGGATGCCGATATTGTATCTTTCTTATATCGTGATGACTATTACCGCGATGAGCCAGAAGATGGTGAAAATAGCGGTAGCAGCAACGAAGTAGGATCTGAAGACGATAACGGTGAAGTTGAAGTAATTATTGAAAAGAACCGTTCAGGTAGTCGTGGGACTGTTAAATTAATGTTCTCGAAGCCATATAACCGCTTCTCGAACCTGGATTATGCTCATGATGATCCTGATGGCAATTAAGCACATGTTAAAAGCATGTGCTTTTTTATTTAGTAAGAGTATTCAAAATCCGAATATTAAGTGATAAACGTTGATATAACAGCAAATATAAAATAAATATCAGAACAATGGTAATAAATATAAATAATATAATTCGTATTTTATATTGAAATCTAGCATTTATTCTGTTATACCTATTTATGTGATGAAACCTATTAATTAATTTTTTGGAGGAATTTCAGGTTTATGAAGTTTAAAAAAGTATTAGTTGGAGCTTTAGCAGTTTTAGCTACTGTTTCACTTGCGGCATGTTCGAACAATCAAAAGAGTAGTTCATCTTCATCAAATGAACCAAAAGAATTGAATGTCGAATTCGTACCAAGTACTCAAGCTAACAAGATGGAAGCTAAGGCCAAGCCACTTGGAACGCTTTTACAAAAACAATTGCATATTCCAGTTCACGTAACAGTTTCTACAGACTACAGTGGTTTGGTTGAAGCTATGTCATCTAAGAAAGTTGACGTTGGTTTCATGCCACCATATTCTTACATCCTTGCTCATAAACGCGGAATTGCGGACGTACTTTTACAAGCTGAACGTTACGGCTATGATGAACCATCTGGTAAGATGAACCACACTTTGATGCACAAATACCGCGGTATGATCGTGGTTAAGAAGGGTTCTAAAATCAAGTCATGGAAGGACCTTAAAGGTAAAAAGATTGCTATCGGTGATCCAAGTTCTTCATCCGGTTACGTTTACCCAGTTGCAGAACTTTACAAGAAGGGCTTAAATGTTACTAAGGAATGTAAGCTTGTTAACATCAAAGGTGATGATCAAGAAGTTCTTTCAGTATTGAACGGTGACGTTGATGCTGCATTTGTCTTCTCAGATGCACGTAACATCGCAGCTCAAGACGATAAGAAGGCAATGACTGACGTTGTGCCAATCTACTTCACTAAGTGGATTCCTAACGACACCATCGCAGTTAGAAAAGACATGCCTAAGAAGTTTAGGGTTAAATTGGCTAAGGCTTTTAAAAACATTGCCAAATCCAAGAAGGGTAAGCAGATCATTGAAAGTATCTATAACCACTATGGTTATGTAGATGCTAAAGATTCTGATTTTGATGGCTTGCGTAATTATCAAAAGATTGTTAATAAAGCAACTGGCAAATAATGCCTGCATTGAAAAGACTCGCTTTGGTAAAAAGTGGGTCTTTTCTTGTGCGTGATACATCGGTTAAAATAATTAACAAAGGAGAAAAAATATGAAAATCGCCGTTTTAACTGATAGTTCAGCTTATTTAACTAAAGAACAACAGGAAAAATACCATATCGATGTTTTACCTATTCCTATTATTTGGAATAATAAAACATACCGTGATCTGATTGATATTGGTTACGAAGAGTTTTATCAAAAGCTAAATGAAGAAAAGAACTTGCCAACTACTTCACAGCCATCAATCGGTAATTTACAAAAGAAGATTGATGAATATGTCCAAGAGGGCTACACCGATGTGATTGTAATTACCTTATCTAGTGGTATTTCAAGCTACTATTCTACTGTGCATAGTATCGCTGAAGCCGAAACTAGAATCAAGATTCATCCATTCGATAGCAAAATCACCTGTGCTGGTGAGGCCGATTATGCTATCCTTGTAGGACGCCTTGTCGCAGCCGGAGCAGGCGTTGATTTAATCATGCATGATTTAACTGACTTGCAGAAAACAATGGATGTGCGCTTTATGGTGGACGATTTAAGCCACTTGAAGCGTACGGGCCGTCTTTCTAATGCAGCTAGTTTTGTAGGTGCTTTATTAAAAGTCAAGCCGATTCTTTCAATGGATGTGCAAGCTGAAGGACACATTTCCGCAATTGCTAAAGAACGTCAAACCAAGCGGGCTTATAAGCATATCCAAACAGATTTTGATAATTTAACTAAGAATATGCTATATAAGATTCAATGCACGATTTTTGATTCGCTTGATCCAGATAAAAAAGCGGAGTGGGTCAAGGATTATCAAGCTAAGTTCCCTAAGTATAAATTCAATACTAGCATCATTGGCCCAGTCGTTGGAGTGCACGTTGGACAAGGAACTATGGCGATGATTTGGTGTCGTGATTTGGATGATTATTTTGATGAAAATGGTCAACCCATCAAAGGAATTGACTCAAAAGAAGTCGTAGATAATGCGTAAGTAAAGAAATTTAATTACATATGCATGAAAGCCTTTACACATAAGGGCTTTTTTCTTTATAATAGGTGCAGCACAAAACTATTTGGAGATAAAAATTTTTACGAAAAGGATGAGAATATGTCAGATAAGAAATATGTCGGCAGTATTGAAGCCGGTGGTACTAAATTTATCGTAGCAGTACAAGATGTTGAAACTGGTAAGGAAGTCGCAAGAGACCGTATTCCTACTACCACCAATAAGGAAACCTTGGAAAAGACTGCAGAATTCTTTAAAAAGCACCCAGTTGATGCATTAGGCATTGGTACTTTTGGTCCAATTGATATTAATCCTAAGTCAAAAACTTATGGTTATATTTTGGATACGCCAAAGCCAGGTTGGTCAGGTACTAATGTTAAGGGCTTCTTTGAAAAAGAATTAGGTATTCCTGTAGTAATGACAACTGACGTTAATGCATCATGCTATGGTGAATATGTTGCGCGCGGCCGTGACGATTCTAAGAGTTACTTCTATGCAACTGTAGGTACTGGTGTGGGTGCCGGTATCGTTCAAGGTGGAAAGATGCTTGGGCTTAACAACCACCCTGAAATGGGACACATGCTTGTCCGTCGCTACCCAGGTGATGATTATGAAGGTCACTGTCCATTTCACAACGATGCTTGTGTAGAAGGGATGGCAGCTGGTCCAAGTCTTGAAGGCAGAACTGGTATCCCAGGTGAAAAGCTTTCTCGTGATAATAAGGTCTTCACTTATTCCGCATACTACATTGCACAAATGCTCTTTAACGTTTACATGACTGCTCGTCCAGATGTGATGATCGTGGGTGGTTCTGTATTAAACGAAGACGATTTGACTAAAGTAAGAAAGTTTTTTGACGAATTTAACAACAACTATGTAGCTACTCCAGATTTAAATGAATTAATTGTTCATCCAGCTGTAGCTAACAATGGTTCAGCTACCTTAGGCGACTTTGAATTAGCTAAGAATTTGCTCAAGTAAAAAACGAATCAAAAATAAATATGCAACAAAAAGGCTCAACTTGTTAAGAAAGACGTAAGGCGAGCCTTTTTTGACGTAATCGGATACAAATCAGTGTAATATTAAAAACATAGAAAACCTATCACATTATTTTCCCGAAAGGAGTCCTACCTATGAAAAAAACAGATAGTAGCTTAAAAGACAAGGTTATCGGAAAAGTGAAAGAGGTCGAAGGTAAAGTTACCGGCGACAAGGCTCGCGAAGTACAAGGAAAAGCTCAACAAGCTAAGGGTAAAATAAAGGAAAAGGCTAAAAAGTTAAAGGATGATCTTGAAGATCATTAAAATAGCAGTTTGTTTTATTAAACCTTACATGGAAAGAAAATAGGTGATCCTATGTTATATTGGATCTGGGTTTTAATAGTTGGTGCCATAATAGGACTAGCCGCTGGTTTCATAACTGGCAAAGGCGGGTCGATGGGCTTTATAGCTAATACGATAGCTGGGCTAGTTGGCTCAACTCTTGGACAAGCAATCTTTGGTGAATGGGGACCCCAAATGGCTGGCATGGCAATAGTGCCGTCCATATTGGGAGCAATAATATTGGTTGCTTTGGTTTCATTCATCATGAGTATTTTCAATCGACAAACTGAATAAAAACTTAATACTAAAAAAGGACATGCACTTGCATGTCCTTTTTGTTTCATGTGAAACTTTTTTACTTTAATTTTTTGTTTTCCGCATCTTTTTCAGTCTTGAATCTAGTTTTAATTTCTTCAGGCAAAATGCTTGGAACTGAAGTGTCATAGAATTCGTAAAAGATCGGCTTCTTATTTGAGTCGTTGCTTTTTGGATATAGAGCAAAATCTGTTTCAGAAAATGGTAAGCTAATGTTTCCGCGAATTGCGTTAATAATCTCGTTGATCATGTGCAAAATATATTTTCGTGTATCAGGGGTAAGCGACATAATTACGCGGCTAAAGCGAACAGTTCCCAGTAACTTATGAGCAGTTATTTGGAAGACGTCAGTAATATTCAATTCTTCAAATGATTGAAACATAGTGTCCCACAATTCGCCTCGTTGAATATCAGGAATTGTGTGATTGAAATCAATTAGAGAATGGCGCAAAGATCTGGCTCCAGAAGTAAGACCATCAGCTAAAACGAAACTATCGCGACCAACGCTCCAGCGGCGCGGATCGTGTTGCTGAACCATAGAAGCATTGCTTTTAGTAATTAAAACTCGCTCAGGGTGATCTAACATCGCTCCAATAATAGATCCTTCAGGTAGGTATGTCTTCATTTTAGGTAGGGCACGAACAAAGCCGGGAGAACGCCATACTTCACCAAAGAAGCCGGGACCATCAAAACTGATGGCTTTAATAATGCGATCCTGCAATTCAGGTTCAACGACACTTAGAGCATATTCTGCGTAGTTGCCGCCCTTTGAATGACCAGTAAGATAAATTTTATCATTAGGAAATTCTTCGGCCATTTCTCTAAGATAATCGGTGGCGACATCTTGACCATAGATTTTAGGCATGTAATTCATAGTCATGTCTTCATTCCAGCCAATGATAGAACTATCGGTGCCGCGATAAACAATGAGAATAGTATTGGCATTTAGACGAAAAGTAGCGGCAGTAAATTGCAACGGATAAGGATCTTTTTCTAAGCGATTGGTCCAATTTAGGATTTCAACGTTGCCTAGGCGTGGACTTTTAGGTAAAAGCCAAATTTGTGCGCCTGTCTCATCGTGCATTTGTACTTGAAAAGATGGGAGAACGCGCAGTTTTTCTGCAACTTCAGCTAAAGTATGCCCCTTAGCTGATTTGTCTACTGGTAAATAAATTAAAGAAGAAAATAAAGAGGCGTCAACGCTATTAAAAGGCTTTTCTTTGAAGGTTAAGTCACCGCGCCAGCGTAAATAATCAAGAGTGCCTGACATATATATGTCCTTTCTGTATTAATATTGATGTATTTTACAGGATCTTTCTTCAAAAGAAAATCTCAAGCAGAATTGCTCGAGATTTAGTTAAGTCCACCGCGTGTGTAACTAATTCGAGTAATATCAGGATACTTGCGCAGTGCCATCACAATGTTGTTTTCATTAATTTTATTATTGATAACGCCATCGACATAGAAGACAATTCTTTCATCGCTAACATCTAGAATTTTTATATTGATGTTTTCAACTTTGTTTTCCTCAAGTTTCTTTTTTATCTTAGATAAAATATGATGCTGGTTAATGGCTTCAATTTGGATATTAAAGCGAACATGAGGTGTGATCTTGCTGATGATCACATCATCGTGGAAGAGCATTTGAATCACAAAGAGAAGGGCTGTAGAAAGAATTCCAATGAAGTACATGCCAGCCCCGATAGCCATTCCGATAGCAGCAGTTGCCCAGACACCAGCCGCGGTGGTTAAACCAGAAATTTGTTCTTTTCTAACTAAAATTGTACCGGCACCAATGAAGGAAATACCAGTAACGATTTGTGCGGCAATTCTGGAAGGATCAAGCGCAATATCGCGCATATTTAAAAGATCTGTAAATCCATACTTAGATACGATCATAAAGAGTGCAGAAGCAATTGCGACTACGATGTGTGTTCTGACTCCTGCGCTTTTTCGTTGAATAGCACGTTCATAACCAATAATCCCACCGCAAAAAGCAGCAACAATAATTCTAAGCAACCAATCTAATTCAGTTGGAATTGGTGCTAGAGTTTGCATAAAATCACTCCTTATTTCATTAAAACTACACATTCATTTTACCGTATAATCAGTGATTTGATAGTTTTGAAAACTTTTTTGAACTTTTTTGCAAAAAAGGCTTGCACAAGTCTAATTCATATGGTTTAATTAATACTGTTGTCGGGTGAGACAACAAAGAGTTGCTGACTTAGCTCAGTTGGCAGAGCACGTCACTAGTAATGATGAGGTCGGAGGTTCGAATCCTCTAGTCAGCATTAAGAAGAACAGTTAAGCTTTTTAAAAAGGTCTTTAATGACTGATTTGAAAGGCTTTTTTCTTACTTTAAGATAATTTGAAATGCTTTGAAATAAAACGAAATAGTTTGAAATAAACACATAGCAAACACACAGAAGTAAAAAAATGTGTTTATGTGTGTTTATAGAATTTTGATGGAGTGCCAAATGTGCTGGTATAATGGGCTTAATGCCCATTTTTTTGTGTGTTTAAAAAGTAGAGGTTTGGTAATGAATAGAAAAACAGAAAAGATTAAAGACTATTTTTATATGCATTTTAAGCTTAGAAGTGTTATCGCAATAATATTAAGTATGACTATTGGCATCTGCATTGGTTTCATTTGGAATGGAATGCTAAAGTATAAAATTTTAATTACAGGTGAACAATTTGGATCAATTGCAGAATGGTTTAGTGGAACAGTAGCTGCGATTGGTGTTTGTCTATCTTTATATCTTGCTTTTGGTAGAAGAAATAAAGTTGAAGTATATAAATCTTTTGATGAAGTTAAGGCCATTAATGGCAAGAATGTCCCAGGTGTGATTGTATTTACTGCTTATAATAAAAGTGATAGAACAGTTCCTTTAGAGTTTTATGGAGTTAGAAAAAAGAAAGAAAAGATATTTAATAGGCCGTATTATAATTCTAAGCATAAGGGAAAAATTGATTATTCACCTCAAAGGATTCATTCTGGAGAATCTTTAAAGTTTCCTTATAGTATCGCTGATTTTGCTATGGCTTGTGATTTAAATGATTATGTAGGTATACTTGAATTTTGTTTTGCAGAACCAGATGGAAGAAAGCATATAAAAAGATTCAAATGGGGAAATTTTGATTTAAAGTTCAAATAGATCCACTATTTATGGAGTTTAAGAATTTTTATATAATGAAATTATTAATTAAGATCTGACACTTAACACATAGATAGAGGTAACATATGGCTACATTTGATGAACTTGTAAATCAAATAGATAATAATTTAGATAATCAAAGAGATCGAGGAACAGCCTTTGAAAAGATGGTTGTTGCTTATCTTAAGAATGAACCTTTATATAAGCAAAAATTTGAAGATGTTTGGATGCTTAATGAAGTTCCAGCAGAATACCATATTTCTAAAAGAGATACTGGTGTAGATATTGTTGCTAAAGATTATGAAGGTAATTTAACAGCGGTTCAGGCTAAGTTTGATAAAGGCAAGGTAAGCAAGGATGAGATTAATTCATTTGTTGCTGAAACTGGTAAGGATTACTATTCTGCAGGGATGCTTGTTTCTACAACTGATGAATGGAATAGAAACGCAGAAAATGCTTTAACTGGAACAACTAAGCCTTTTACTAGAATTGGTCTATCTCAATTACGTCATGCAAATATTGATTGGAAGAAGTTTTCTTTTGCTAAAGAAAATAATCTTTCGACTAAAAAGGAGAAGAGGCTTCGTAAGTATCAACAGACAGCAGTAAACAATGCTGTTGAATATTATAAAGATCATGATCGTGGCAAGTTGATTATGGCTCCTGGTACTGGTAAGACCTTTACGAGTTTAAAGATCGCAGAAGCTTTAATGCGTGATCAAAAGAAGAGCAATTTTAATGTTCTTTACTTAGTTCCAAGTATTCAACTACTATCACAAACTTTGTTTAGCTGGAATGATGATGTATCTGATGATATTCACATGACTTCATTTTCTGTTGTTTCAGACAGAAAAGCTAACAAGCGTAAAGGGCAAGATGATGATGATTTAGGTGCTAAGGATATTGGTTTTGCTCCAACTACTAAAGCAAATGAATTAATAGATCAATATAAGGAAATTCAAGAATTAAATCTGTCAAGCAATATGGTTGTTACCTTTAGTACCTACCAATCTATTGATGTTATTCATAAGGCTCAAGAAGCAGGTTATCCAGAGTTCGATTTAATTATTGCAGATGAGGCACACAGAACTACTGGTGCAACTAAATTAGGAGAGGATACAGACTTTACTGAAGTTCATTCTAATAAAAACGTAAAAGGTAAGCTTCGTTTGTATCAAACAGCTACTCCTAAGATTTATGACGCTAATGCTAAGAAAAAAGCTGTTGAAAATAGTATTGTAGTTTCATCTATGGATGATGAAGTTAAATATGGTAAAGAAATTTTTAGATTTGGCTTTGGTACAGCAGTAGCACAAGGCTATTTAACTGATTATAAAGTAATGGTATTAGCTGTTAGTGAATCTTACATCAATAAAGATATGCAGAAAATGATGGCTGCAGATAATGAACTTAAGGTTGACGATATTGGTAAGATTATTGGTGTTTGGAATGCCATGGTTAAGCGTAATGGTGTGACTGGTGAAATAGACGGCGCGCCGATGAAGCGTGCTATTGCCTTTACTGATACGATTAAGCACTCTAAAATCTTAGCAAATGAATTTGAGCAAGTAGTAAACGATTATCTTGATGAAAATTCAGAAGATAGTTTTCAAGTTGACGTTCATCACGTTGATGGTTCTTTAAATGCTCTTGAAAAAGCCACTCAAATTGATTGGTTGGGTAACGATGATATTGAAGATAATCATGCCAGAGTTCTTTCTAATGTACGATTTTTAACTGAAGGCATTGATGTACCAAACTTGGATGGAATTATTTTCTTTAGCCCTAAAAAATCACAAGTTGATATTGTTCAAGCTGTTGGTCGTATTATGCGCCGGGCAGAGGGTAAAGACTATGGCTATATTATCTTACCTATTGTAGTGGCCGATGGTGTAGATCCTTCTTCAGCATTAAACAATGACAAAAAATATAAGCAGGTATGGCAGGTACTTAATGCCCTTAGATCTACTGATGAGCGTTTTGAAGCAGAAGTTAATAAGCTTGACCTTAATAAGAAGAAAACAGGCAAGATTAACTTTATTGGTGTAGATACTAAGCCAGATGATGATGTTACTGAAGACAAGGGAAAAAATGCGGAAGAAAATCAAGAGCCTGAACAATTAGAATTGCCACTTCATTGGCAAGATATGCAAACAGCATTTTATGGTAAAGTTGTTCAACATGTTGGTGATAGAAGATATCTAGAGGATTGGTCAAAAGATGTGGCTGACATCGCTAAGATGTACATACGTAGAATTAATGACTTAGTTGATTCAAATCAGGGTGCTAAACTTGCTTTTGATAAGTTCCTAAAGAGTTTGAAACACAATATCAATGATTCTATTACACAAGAATCAGCTATTGAAATGCTTGCTCAACACTTAATTACTGAACCTATCTTTGATGCATTATTTGGTGAATACAGTTTTGTTAAGAATAATGCAGTTTCTAAATCAATGAATGATGTTATTACTGCATTTAAAGTATTTGGTTTTGCTAAAGAACAAGAGCAATTAAAACCATTTTATGAATCAATTAAGTTACGTGCTTCGGGGATTGATAATGCAGCTGGAAAGCAAAAATTAATTGTCACCTTGTACGATAAATTCTTTAGAACAGGATTTAAAGATACTACTGAACAATTAGGTATCGTCTTCACACCAGTAGAAGTAGTAGACTTTATTGTTCATTCAGTTGATGATGCACTTCATAAATACTTTGGTAAAGGGTTAGCAGATGAAGGAGTTCATATTCTTGATCCATTTACTGGTACAGGAACCTTTATTACTCGAACTTTGCAATACTTAAAGCAGCAAATGGATGAAGGAAAAATTACTTATGATGATATTTTACGTAAGTACATGCATGAACTTCATGCTAATGAAATTGTACTTTTGAGCTATTATATTGCTGCAATAAATATTGAGGCAGTATTTGATGAAGTTAATGGCCCTGATCGTGGATATGTACCTTTTGATGGAATTGTTCTTACTGATACGTTTGAGAGTACTGAGCGACAAGACAGCTTTATGGATGACTTATTTGGAGAAAACAATGAACGTCTAAAGAAACAACAAGAAGTACCAATTACTGCTATTATTTCTAATCCACCTTATTCTGCGGGACAAAAAAATGCAAATGATGATAATCAAAATGTTCATTACTTAAAACTTGAAGATGAAATTAGAAAACTATATGTTGCCAAAAATAATGTTCATAATGTAAATTCAATTTATGATTCTTATGTAAAAGCCATTAGATGGGCGAGTGACAGAATTAGAGAAAATGGAATAATAGGTTTTATTACAAATTCCGGATACATAGATAGTAGAGCTTTTAGGACGTTTAGACAGCATCTTTTGCAAGAGTTTAATTATGTTTATGTTTATAATTTGAAAGGCGGAGTTCGAGGTAAAACTAGGAGTGCTGCACAAAAAGAAGGACAAAATATATTTAATATTATGACTGGAGTTGCAGTATTAATTCTAATTAAAGACACTAGTAATAAACATGAATTAAATTATAGCGAAGTAGATAATTATCAATCAAGAAGGCAAAAATTAAGTAGCCTTATGGAATTAGGTTCAATTAAGAATATTAAATGGACAAAAATTAAACCTGACAGTAATAATGACTGGATAAATCAACAAAATAAAGAATATCCAAAATTCATCTCTATAGATTCAACTACTGAATCCCCATTTTTCAATCATTCGCTTGGCATAACTACTCAAAGAGATTCATGGGTTGTAGGTTTTTCAAAACAAGCCGTATTGAATAATAGTAAAAAGCTATTAAATAATTTTAATTACTTAGTAAAAAATCATATTCCTGCTGCTGATGTATTAACTTTATACAATGACACAGAGATAAAATGGTCAGAAGAACTAGGAAAGAAGTTGAAGACAAATAAACTGTTAAGTTTTAATCCAAATAAAATTTCTTTACAGTTATATAGACCTTTTACTAAAAAATGGTTAATGTATGATAAAAATTTAGTAGACAGACCTAGAGATTTCTATTCAAAATGGGGATCAAATAACATTGCATTACTTACTTCAGGGAAAAGTGTTGCTAAAGGCTTTTCTAGCTTAGTAGTTGATACATTGCCTAGCTATGATGCACTTGGAAAAACACAAGGTTTTTATGTGAAAAATAATGACCAAACTGAAATGAATCTATTAAAGAATAACAATAACAGTAATTTAAATATAAATTTTGCTAATAAGCTAGGTATAGATGTTAAAGATATAGTTCCATATATATACAGTTTGTTGAACTCTAAAGAGTATAAACTAGAATTTAAGAATAATTTAAATAAAGATGTAGTACGTATACCTATGATTAAGAATAAAGAAAAATATATCAAAGTAGGTAGAAACTTAATGGATCTTCATCTTAACTATGAAGAAGTACCAGTTTATGAAGATGTAAATATCACTACCACTGGGGATGCTTACTATAAAGTTAAGAAGATGAAGTTTGCTAATAAGAAAGATCCTGAAACTGGTAAGAAAGTAAATGATAGATCAACTATTATTTACAACGATACTTTGACTATCTCTAACATCCCTGAAAAGGCATATCAATACATCGTTAATGGTCGGTCAGCAATTGAATGGATTATGGATCAGTATCGAGTTAAGACTGATAATAAATCTGGCATTACTGATGACCCCAATGACTTTAGTGATGACCCAAAGTATATCTTTAATTTGCTGCTTAGAATTATTAATGTATCAGTTCAAACGGTAGATTTAATTAACTCATTACCTAAGTTAGAGATCGATGAATAGCGTATATTTGAATAGTAGAGGATGAGATAATCATTCTCTACTTTTTTTATTTGAATAAATCAAAAATATAAGGCAGTACAATTTCTTTAACTTTAGTGGTCACTATACCATCATCAAAGTCATCTAATGTAACTGATGAACGTAATTTTTTTGTTAATTCTGTAACAAAAATTGAACATGGATTAATTGTATCAATATTATAATAGATGGAATTTAAAATAATTTGTTTACTATTCTCAGAAAATGAAGGTACTATTCTAACTGAAGATGATCTATTGGTTACTGCAATATAATGTTCCCATACAAAATAAATTAAAGCAGTAGCCATCTTTACTTGACTAGCTTTAGTATCCGTTAAAATGTGAAATGCTTCAAGGTAAGTTAATGTAGTGATTTGGTTACTTAACTTTTCTGGATCTTTAAAAGCCTTATTTACCATTTTGGTTATGACATCTTTAAGAATATATACGGCAACTTGTGGTGTGGGAATGTATACATCAAGCCATCTATCAGTATTTTTGTACTTCAAATAGGCTAAAGATTGGATTTCGGTAGCTTTCGGGATTGCACCCTGAGCCCAAGTGAAGACTTTATGTGGAGTAATATCTTTACTGATGTATTCTAAATTAGCATTAAAGATGTTAACCTCTATTTTCTGAATTTTTTCACTAAGCTTTTCAAATGATAGTTTTTCTTTTGTAAGAAAAATTGTGATTCCATTTTTGGCTATAAATTTTTTGTTTTTAAATTTCAATGCTCAAAATGAGCAGGCCTGCATGTTCTCCTTTCATTTTTTTAACGCGTTGGATTCATAATATGATCAAATTGAAATCTGCAGGTTGATTACTTATATTTGCAGAATTTCGGCTAAATTAATTTAGTAAGCCAATAATAATGCAAAAAAAATAGGACTCGATTTTAACTTTTAAAACGCAAAAATGAACTTTACTACATGATTCTAATTTAGATATTAAAACTAAAAACATGTCAAAAAAGGCTGATACAATAACGTTTTTTGGACGTAATTGTATCGGCCTTTTATTTTGCTTTTGATGTAATAGCTTGTTTTTTAAGATGCAGGTAGCATAGAAGCATAAAGTTAAATGACCTGAGGGTCATGATTTATGAAAGGACAAAAATGATGAATAATCAAAATCAAGGTAAAAAGATTCCAGTAGCTCAGGTACCAGATACTACGAAGAGCCATCAAGTAGATAAAAAAATTGAACCAAGTACTTTTGCACCTGTTAGAAATAGCAAAACTCAGCCTATTCAAAGTTTAATGGACGCAGATTTGTATGAGTACACAGGTGACCTTTTGGAACTAGATGGCCTTGAAAGACAAGAATCTGTAGATAAGGATTCTGGTGAAGTCCATGTTGCAAGCTTGTACACTGTCAAAATCATTCAAAAGAAAGCCAAGGCGACTTTGGGTTCTTTGTTAACAATCAAGGTCAAAAATTCTGAACCAATTCTTGATCCGGTAAAGTTTGCAGAAAATCAATTAGATGACAATGCAAAAAAAATTGTAGTTCGTTTTGATAATTTAGCACATTACACATATATCGGTGGTGAATCGATAAACTCAAGTAAAGCAGAAATTGTTCCTATTTCAGTAAAAGAGGCTAGTCGATTATGAGCAATAGATTCGAAATTAATCTGAAAGATACAACAGTAAGGAAAGGTCAACTCTCTCTTATTTCTGATTCACTAATTTTTATAGGATTCTTTATCATGGGATTAGTGGGCTTTTTAGTTACTTTTCAAGCTAGATCTTTTGATAAGATGCTTTTGCTTGGAGTAGTAGCCATTATAGTGAAAGAAATTCTAGTCAACTATAATTTTGGTGCCCATAAACCAATTAGAAGGAAGTTGAGAAGAGTGGTTATGTCTGCTGGTTTGGTACGATTGAAAAATAGTCGCACCTCATCTCTATTATTTGATACTCGTGAGGTATTAGATGCACCCAGAATCGTTGTAACTGATACAGAAAAGTACACACAAATTGAGGTATATGCTAACGGGTGCCCAAATCCAGATAACATTTACAGACTACAAAGACGTCTGACCGAGGAATTTCATTTGCCGGCAGAGTTAGTTGATGACTATGGTCATGCAACCTACAAGATTTACAAGTATAAGCAGGCTGGAAGAAAGCTCAGTAATGATGACTTTAGATAGTAAAGCTGTGTGGTTAGATCGTTTTCACCCTATAGGAGTTTGTGGAAGTAGCGGCGCACTGTTAGTCGGCCTGCCAGGTACCGGAAAAACAGTTAGTGCGGTACTTTTGGCGTTAAGGATAATGCAAAAATTTGGAGCAAAGCTTATGATTGCTGATACTAAGCGATCTGATTTATATGGCATGAAGGATCAATTGATAGATGGCACTGAAAGAGTGGCTGCCACACCAGCACAAGTAGCAAAACTGCTTAGGACTACTTCAAATAACTTGAGCGCCAGGTATGATCACTACCATGATCATTGGGGCTGGACTTGGCTTGACTACGGTTTAAGACCGATTGTAGTTCTGTTTGATGAAGTGGGATCAACTCTTTCAGAAGCAGATCGTAAAACACGAGAAGAGATCCTTAATTATTTAAAGGCAATCATATATCGTTCACGTGCAATGGGAATTTACGTAATTATGGCTAGTCAAAGGCTTAGTGCGACAACTATGGATCGTGATCTTTCATTAGAGCTTAGTACCAGAATTGTTATGGGAAGCAGTGATGGCGATACTTTGAGGATGGCATTTCCCGGAGTTGATGTTAAAGAGCTACCTCCTGTTCAACGGATACCAGGACATGGCTTGATTTATACCGATTTGCTCGGGACGGCTGTGCCACAGTCGATAATTATTGATGATCCATCAGAGTTGAACATTCCTAAACTAGTTAAGTATTTAGACGTTAAAGGCAATCATATGCACTTTGCAGAAGAACCTTATTGGAAGTAGTCGACAGCTGTAGCTGGCAAATCGACAGGCTTGCCTGTCGAAACGGAGTGGTTTGAGCGGAGCGATCAGCGAAAGCTGACGCCCGTTAAGTAATACGGGTGTAGACCTCCTTCAAGGAGTTAATTATGAAACAACAAATAAACCCTAAAACTAAAATCAAAATTGATCAGATGGGCTTGATGATACCGATGGAAGAGCAAGCTCTGAAGGCAAAGCAACTGCCACAAGAATTTCAAATTTATGATACTTTGCTTCACTTGACCAAGATCTTTGGAAAGCCAAATCTACTTAGTTATGGACATAATGGCTATTCAAGATCGGCACAGTTTGGGACTAATCAAGGTGGAAGTATAACTTTAATGTACAATCCAACTAGACCAGATATGGGTTTATTTCTTCACATGACTGCCTCCGGTAAAGCTTATCTAGAAAATAATAGTGATAAACCTATTAGTTGGCATAAAGTGATTGAACAGATTTATCAAGTTTATCATGGTCATGCTAGTCGAATCGATATAGCAGCAGATTTCATCAATCATGGTTTTTCAGTTGCTGAAGTTTACCAAAACTTGCGATCCGGGAAGTGGCTATTTATTGATTCAGTCAATAGAAAGATTCCACTTAAGCGAATAGGGCATATTGGTGCTGGTGAGCAAGTAGAGACAATTTATGTTGGAAGTAGGAAGTCTGATAATTTCTTACGGCTGTACGATAAAAAGAAAGAGCAGATGAAGGCGAGAGGCCTTTATCATAATGTTGCAGTTAACTGCAATGACTGGGTTCGAGTAGAAGCAGAAATTAAAGGAAGAGCTTCAAGAGTACTTGGGTCGACGATTGCTACACTCACTACTGATGATATTTATCCTTACTTAGCTGGTTATGTTTATAAACGTTGGAAACTTGTGATTAACAATGAAAAAAAGTCAAAAGATAAAAGCTAAGTATGAATTAACTCCACTATGGATTGAACTTCAGAAAATAAGTAAATCACCAACTTATGATCTAACTCCTATATGGAGTGAAATTAAAGCACATTCTAAAGATCCAGACAGTATTATTAGTTCAAATGCTTTGCTATATCAAAGGGTTCTAACCTTTATTGCTAGTGGTTCAATGGGACTTATGTATGAACTTAAAGCAACATTTGGTGAAAAGGGTATAGATACATTCATTAAGTTTGTAAAAGATTTTGTATCAGTTGAGGATGTACCTGGTCACTATTATTTATCCAATAGCACTAAAAAGAATTTAGAAGTTTTAAGACAAGATCGTAAATCACTTGATCTGGAGAGAACACTTAATGAAGTTAGTCAATTACAATATACTCTTCATGGGGATGCAAATGCAGAAGGATGGCAAACAAAAAAGATGAATATTAATAATGAAAAAAGACTTTCAAAAACAACTTTAGCTAAAACATTAGGAGTAAGTAATACTACTCTTTGGCGAACGATTAAGGTTAATGAAGCCAAAGCCAAGAAGAACAAATTACCTAAATGTCCAAAACATAAAAATTATACTGGCGGCAGATATTATTATTTACTGTCTGAAGTGCAAGAATGGTTGGATTACATGGCTCAAGTTTAGGTAGATTAATGTATAATGAAGGAGTACCAGAGTTCGGCACTCCTTTTTTAATAAGGAGATAATAATGTCAATCACTAGAATTACATCTGGTAAAAGCAAAGGACAATATAGAGTTAGAATTCAACCGATTGATCCTATAACTAAAAAGGTTATTAAAGTACCTAGTAAAAAAGTTACTACTAGAGCTGAAGCAGTGAAGGTAGAGCGTAAACTGTGGGCTGAATATCAAGATAATAAGATAGTTCAAGCGGAACAAAGTGAAAAGAAATTTGCTACTGAATTTGCTAACTATGTTAAAGGTGAATTTGAATCAGGTAGATGGAGTCAAACGACTTATTCAGACTGGTTATATACCTCTAAGCTTGTTAGTCAATTTTTTGGTAAAGCTAAACTTAAAGATATTGATACAGCTATGATTCGTAAATTCGCTCGTCAATATATTGCTACTCATAATGCTACTGTAGGGCGTCATACGACAGTTGATAGACGTTTGCAACATTTACGTACCTACTTTTCAGTCTTAGTTGAAGATGGTTTAGCTAGAAATCCAGTGCCAAAAAATCCTCTTAGAGCATTCTTCCGCTATGATGAATTTTCTATGCCTGAAGCTAAGTATACGTTTAGTGATGGAGAAGTATCAGCAATTAAGGCAGAGCTTCAAAATGAACTTTTGCATACTAATACACGCTTTTGGACTAGTAAGTTAGCAATTTTAGTAGGAATTGAAACTGGTATGCGTCCTCAAGAAATACAAGCTCTTAGATGGGATGAATTAATTATTGATGGTAGTTATCATGTGTTTAGGATTGATGACGCATGGAATGATAAAACTCATCAGCTTAACCATCATTTAAAAGGTCGTCCAAGAGGCTATTCACGCAAAACTGTTTCTATTTCAGCTAATACGGTAGAACTTTTGAAGACGTTCCATAAGAAACAACAAGATTATTTAGCCGGTAAAGGGATGCTGAATAGTAATAACTTTATTATGCTGAACCTTACTAACCAACAGTTAACTAAACTGTGCTATCCAATTAATCAACGAAGTATGAATGATTTGCTTAAGAAGATAGCTAAAAAAGTTAGAGTCAATAATGGTGATAAGCAAGTAACTATGTATACTTGTCGTCATACTGTGGCTACTAAATTAGCAAATACTCCAGGGATGAAGTATCCTTGGGCAGCTAATAGAATGGGACACTCGGTAGATATGTTTTTACGGACATACGTCCATGTTGATCAAGATAAAGATGAAGAAATGTTAAATCTGATCAATTCAAACACACAACCCAACACACAAAAGTTAAAGACACTTTGAAAAGCTTGATGTAGAGCCAATGAATCGTCAAGGTTCGAATCCTCTAGTCAGCATTAATAAATACGTTTAAAAGATCTGATTGAAAAATCAGATCTTTTTTTGTACTATAAATAAAACATTTATTAATAGCACAATTTTCTTGGAGGAGAATTATGAAAGCATGGAAAACTAGCGGATTAATTGTATTGCTGGTCTGGATAGCAATTGCAGCAATTATCTGGTTTAGGAATGTTGACGGAGCAGGAGTAGCTCAAACGGCTCAATTAAAAGAAATGACTTTGCTGATCTGGCTAATTTTTGCAATTCCTGTCATTATTGGCTATCTAATTTGGTTTATTGTTTTAAAAAGAAAGCAAGAAAATATAAACTAAGAGAAACAAAGGAATGGTCGATTGCTTTAGGGATACCGGTTGAAGAGCGTCATGGAAAACACTATGAAGATGGTGCGGTAACTCTTGACGATTTTGATTATTCAAAAACTGATGAGGTCAAGCCAGATGCGGAAAGTGGAGTTTCGCAAAAAGAATAGAAAATAAAGAAGAGCAACATGAGAAAGAATCTCGTGTTGCTCTTTTTGATCTTCATTAATCTACTGCATTACCAAATTGATGATCTTTTTTATTAAACCATTGACGGGCAAAATCGATCAAGGATTTGCTGTTGATTACTTTGATAATTCCTTG
The DNA here is from genome assembly GCF_002553975.1 of Lactobacillus sp. UMNPBX6. Classification (NCBI taxonomy): domain Bacteria; kingdom Bacillati; phylum Bacillota; class Bacilli; order Lactobacillales; family Lactobacillaceae; genus Lactobacillus; species Lactobacillus sp. UMNPBX6. Next base: position 5,350 of record NZ_PCZD01000007.1, on the reverse strand, counting down.
ACCTAATTTTTGTGCTTTAACTTCATTAGGAAATTCTTTTTCAAAAACTTCACCTAATTCGTTGAAATCGTCATAAGAATCTAAATCTATGTTTTGATAATTTGTCCAAATCGTTTTTCCATCTTGGTCGATACTGGTTGCTGCAGAACAGGTTTCAGTTTTGCGATGAATCGTAGATTCTGCGTAGTGAAGTATTGTGCAGGTTTCGTAATCGGTACCTAAGAAAATAATTTTGCCATCGTTCTTGTACAAATAATCAAGTGGACTGTTGATCCCATATGGCAGGTTTAAAGGCTGACGTGCGGCAATTTCAGCCGCATTTTTACCCCAGATAGCAACTGGCAAATAGGGATGCGTGCTGCGAACTACATCAGGTAAATTCCTAAAGTATTCTGGCGTTATGCCCATACCTTCTGTAGCTGAGGTCCTTGGATCATATGGTGGCATATTATCTCTAACCACCTGAATTAAATCTTGACGAACGGGTGGATACTCCCAAGTTGCTGGATCACAATTCGTTGAAACCTGTGACGGCATCATTAGTGTGCCAACGGATAAAGTTTCTTCAAGTGCTCTAACAATTGTTTTAGGCCCACCGGGTAAATATTGAAACTTACTCATGGCAGTATGAACCATGCAAGAATCTGTGCTTTTAACTCCCAATTTTGCGAAAGCTTCTTTTAAATCGTTTTTTGTAACAACAGTTTCGATTAAATTTTCAGACATAATTTATTCCTTTTCTAGATAAGATGTTATTGACTTGGTCTGAAAATAATTACTCTTGTCTTAATTTCAGCATTGTTAATTTTATTCTTTTTATTACTCATCTTAATTTACCTTTCGAATAATCAATAGCGGTATTTTAACATTTTTAAATAATAGATAAAAATAACTGAAACTGTCAAATCTTTTGTGTAAATAGATCTTTCTCATAGATTGATTTTTTATTCTTTATTTAGTCAAAGTAAGATTCTAAGGTGTCCTGAACCTGACCAAAGCCCGGTCCTAAACAGCCAACTTCAGTTCCTGAACCAAATAAACTAACATCGGAGCCCAACAAACCTAGTTTGAAAACTAATAATGACAATCACGGTAAATCAAAGAAAAATTCAGGTACTACAAAGTATTCAAGCAGAAACACGAATAATAATCCAAAGGCTAGAAGAAACGTAAAACGTCAATATAACTCAAATAATAATCCCAAAACAGAGACAGCTAGATTTGCTAAGCCACATGAATCTGCTGTAATTAGAAATGAACAGGCTCAAACTAAGCGAGAGATGTTACCAAATACTAGTAATAAGCGTCAAGCTTCAATAGCATTAGGAGCTGTTTTAGTAGGAGTAAGTGCAGTTTTACTTAGTGTGTTGGATAAGAAATGTAAGTCCTAAAGCTAAGCTTTCTAGTCAGCATAAATAAACTCGTTAAGACATGGTTTAAACGCCATGTCTTTTTTTGTGATCTAAGCAATATATCAAAGTAAAAGTACGTTTTGCTATACCTTTCTATAAAACTAACTACAATGAAAGGTGAAGAAGGCGTTTTTTATGACAAAGCATTATGAAAAAGAAGTCAAAGAAGCAGAAAGTGTATTAGAGGATAAAAAATTAACTGATAGTGAAATCTCACAAGAGTTGATTTCCAAAGATAATCCAACTGAGAACGTTAAACCATCTGAGATTGATTTCTTGCGTAAAAAGCCATCTTTAGCAACTCAAATTGATTTTACCTTGTTAGGTGACCTTGCTGGATTGTCCAAGGAAGCTAAGGAAGAAGCAGCCGCTGCAGCTGAATAATGTTAATGAAAATAAATTAGCCATGGTTTAAGCGCTATGGCTTTTTATTATGCAATCACATATTTAATTTGTCACCTAAAGCCAATATGGTTAAACTAAAAATGTTAATGCAAAAATATTTTTAGGAAAAAACTATGACAATTATCGAATTTAAACATATTAGTTACCAGGTAAAAGAAAAACAAATCTTGCATGATGTTTCTTTTAAGGTAGATCGAGGAGATTTTTTGACCTTGGTTGGACCATCAGGCTCTGGTAAAAGTACTATTTTAAAATTAACCGCTAATTTAATCAGCCCAACAGCAGGCGATATTTTTTATCAAGACAAAAAGATGGCGAAATACGATCCCGTCCAATACCGCAGGGAAGTCTCTTATTGTTTCCAGCAGCCGAGCTTGTTTGGCAAAACGGTAAGAGAAAACTTGATTTTTCCCTATGAAATTAGAAGGCAAGTCGTTGTAGAAAAAAGGATAGATGAGTTACTAAAACTAGTTGATCTATCTGCTGATTTTTTGGATAAGGACATAAATTCTTTGTCAGGTGGAGAAAAGCAGCGAGTGGCTCTCATTCGAAATATAGTTTTTCTGCCTAAGGTGTTGCTACTAGATGAGGTTACAACTGGGCTTGATGATGATAGCAAGGAAATAGTGCATCAATTGATTAAGCGAGTGCACGAACAAGGAACTACTATTATTCGAGTAACTCACGATCAAAGTGAGATTCAGACGGCCGGTCATATTATGCAGATTAAGCAGGGAAGGATCATCAAATGAAGAATGTGATGGTTAGTAATTTATCTTTAGTGTTGGCTTTTGCCTTGGTGCTGGTATCAATCGCAATTTCAGCTAAGGAAAAGCTGGGCTTAACTAAAGATATTTTAACGAGTGTATTTAGAGCAATTATTCAGTTAGTCATTATCGGCTTTGTGCTGAAGTTTATTTTTCACGTTGATCAGCTGTGGTTAACCATCGTTTCGACCTTGGTCATCATTTTTAACGCGTCCTGGAACGCTAATAAACGTGATCCTAATCCGCACCGCAGTCTTTGGAATTCGATAATTGCCGAGGCCATCGGCACCTATGTGACGCTAGGTTTGCTGATTTTTTCAGGGGTAATTAAGCCCATCCCGATGCAGGTGATTCCAATTACGGGGATGATTGCCGGTAATGAAATGGTGGCGATCGGCTTATGCTACAAGGCATTGCATGATAGTTTCAATGATTTGCATCAACAAGTTTTAGAAAAATTAGCTTTGGGCAGCGATATTAAATTGGCATCGATGCCGATCCTGCGTCGGAGTATCAAAACTGCGATGCAGCCAACGATTGATTCTGCCAAGACCGTGGGCTTGGTTAATTTACCAGGGATGATGTCGGGCTTGATCTTCGCAGGAATTAATCCAGTTTACGCGATCAAGTATCAGATTATGATCACATTCATGTTACTGTCGGCGACAAGCCTTGGTGCGGTGATCAGTGGTTATTTAGCCTATAAAAATTATTTTAATGAACAGATGCAGCTGCGATGAGAAGGCCTGAGTTTAAACACCAGGGCTTTTATTTTTATCTAAAAATTCGCTACATTTTATTGATTAATTGCCGGAGAAAACACGGGATTTTAATCCCGTGATGAATCCGGCCTTTTTTAGTTTTTTTGCTTGTTCCCCCCTTCTTTCTTAAACATATGTTTGATATAATCTTAAAAAGAAAGGAGGGAACAAATGTGCTAAAAGGGATCAAATTAAGACTCTATCCTAATAGAACACAACAAAACCAGCTTGAGCAGATGTTTGGCAATGATCGTTTTGTTTGGAATCAAATGCTGGCCATGATGAATGAGCGCTATCAGAATAATAAAGCTTTGCCTTTTTTAGGTAAGTTCAAGCTGAATTATCTGCTTAAGCCGCTTAAAAAAGAATATCCTTTTTTGAAAAACAGCGATTCTTCAAGCTTGCAGGTAGTTAATGAATTCCTAACTCAATCTTGGAAGAACTTCTTTCAAGATAAAACTGGTCAAATTGGCAAGCCTCGTTTTCATTCACGCAAGTATCTGAAAAAGTCTTATACGGGCAAGTCAATCATAAAAACTGCAGGTAAAAGGTACTTGAAGATTCCTAAATTAGGCTATGTCAAAACCAGCAAGAATAGAGTTTTGCAAGATGTTAAGATTAAGCGTTATACGGTCGTACTTGAACCAACAGGAAAATATTATTTGTCTCTACAGGTAGAAATATCTGAACCAGAGAAGTACAGCTTAACTGGCAAACAGGTTGGGATTGATGTTGGCGTGGCTGATTTAGCGATTCTGTCTAATGGGCTAAAATATCCTAGTTTTGACAGTTCTTATTTTGAAAAGAAAGCCAAAGTCTGGCAAAGAAAATATGCTCGTCGCAGACATTTAGCTAAATTATTAGTTTTGCAAGACAGGAATAAAAAGGTGCTTTGTCCTAGAAGCTTAGAGAGTTTCACTAATTGGCAAAAAGCGCAAAAGTCAAAAGCTAAGTGCCAAGCTAAAATAGCTAATCAGCGCAGAGATTATCTGCATAAACTAACTACGCATTTAGTTAAGCAATATGATGTAATTGCGATTGAAGATTTGAAAACCAAGAATCTTCAGAAAAATCATCATTTGGCTAAGTCAATTGCCAATGCTTCATGGCGGATATTCAGACAAATGCTAGAATACAAATGCGAATGGTATGGCAAGAAACTAATTGCAGTTGATCCCAAGAACACTTCCAGAATTTGTTCAAAATGTGGCTATAACAGTGGCGCTAAGCCATTAGAAATTCGTGAATGGACTTGTTCTAAGTGTCAAACCAAGCATGATCGAGATATTAATGCGGCAGTTAATATCCTGCATAAAGGAAGTACAAAGCTAAGTGGTCAGGGACTGGCCATGGTAACAAGCTGAGTTCCGTGAGTTAGGTATTTGACTAGTTCAATGTAAGATCCTAAACACTACTCAGTGTTCCCAGAAACCCGGCACTTTAGTGTCGGTGTAGTTCATAGAATCTGTCTATAACTCTACACACGGCACGAATCTGATCTTAATTACTTTTTCCATACATGCTTTAATCTTGTTAAAAGTTAAATACATCGTGTATGTGAATTTTAACGAGGTATGTATGAATAAAATAGATGAATTTTAAGCATGTAAAAGATGCAGATGCAATTGTTGTTGGTGCAGGAAGCGGAATGTCACGCGCTAAAAGATGCATTGAGGTGACTTGATGCATCTTTTTTTGATGCGTTTAGAAGAAAGAAGCGTATATTTTAAGTAATAAGTTTTTATAGTAGGTGAGTAAATGGTATTACATATAGGTGTTTCGTATAAAACGGGACCTCAGGCTAAAAAAAAAGCACAGGAAATTTCTGATACATATTATATTTCTGAAGATGATGATTCTTCGAAAAATTATTTTATTGCAACCCATTTAAAAGATGGAAAGAAAAATTATTTTCGTAAATTGCAATAATAAATTGAACACTTACGCTGTTTGATAGATTTTATCTAATTCTCTTTCGAAGATTTCATCTGGTGTGTGATATGCC
>NZ_PCZD01000079.1:0-6152 GCF_002553975.1 Lactobacillus sp. UMNPBX6 | reverse complement strand
TGTTGAACGACTACTCCGTCGAGTAATCATCCAACACTAGATTAGTATGTTTTGTTTCCCAGGAAATTTGCGTAGGCCACGTATTTCTGCTAGAATACTTAACAATCAAGTTATCTATATATCGTCGAAATAAGGTCGACAGTATCTACCCTGAGCCATAAATTCAGGACTATAGGTATCAGACGTCATAATTTTATTAAGGACATCTTTTACCCATGACTTTGGGTAAGCTATGTCTTTTTTCTTTTTGTTTTTATTTTGGAGGCGCAATGGATTTTTTAAATAAAGTCTTTCATTTAGAAGAAGCTAACACTAACGTTAAACGCGAATTAATTGCCGCATTAACTACGTTTGTCAGCCTCTCTTACATCTTGTTTGTTAACCCAAATATCTTAAATGCGGCTGGTATTCCTAAGGGTGCAGCCTTCACTGTTACTGCAGTTGCGACTGCAGTAGGGTGCTTCTTGATGGGTTTAATCGCCAACTATCCTATTGCTTTAGCACCAACATTGGGTAGTGGTGCTTTCTTTGCCTACAACGTTTGTGTAGGGATGAAGATTTCTTGGGAAACTGCATTAGCTGCCGTTCTTGTAGCTTCTGTTTTATTCATTTTGATTACGATTTTCAAATTGCGTGAAATCGTAGTTGATGCCATTCCTCAAGACATGAAATACGCAATTTCTGCTGGTATCGGCTTGTTCATCGCCTTTATCGGTTTAAAAAATGGCCAAATTATCGTTAACAGCGATTCAACTTTAGTTGCGTTAGGTAAATTCAGTAATCCTGCTGTATGGATCACTTTATTCGGTTTAGTCCTAACTGTAGTCTTGATGGCATTGAATGTTCCTGGCTCAATCTTTATCGGAATGATCGTGACTGCCATTTTTGGTATGATCATTGGTCAAATTTCATTGCCACACGGTATTATTTCAGGTGCACCAAGTATCGCGCCTACTTTTGGTCAAGCAGTTTTCCATATTAAAGACATCAATACAGCTCAGCTTTGGATGGTTGTTTTGACCTTCTTATTGGTAACTTTCTTTGATACTGCTGGCACTTTAATCGGAATGACTGAACAAGCTGGTATGGTTGATAAAAATGGTAAGATTCCACGGATCGGTCGTGCGTTCTTAGCCGATTCAACTGCCATGGTTGAAGGTGCTGTCTTCGGTACCGCTCCACTTGGTACTTCTGTAGAATCAAGTGCCGGCATCGCTATGGGTGGTCGTACTGGTTTAACTGCTATTTTTGTTGGTATCTTCTTCTTGATCAGTATGATTTTCAGTCCGCTTCTTCAGGTTATTCCAACTACAGTTACAGCACCTGCCTTGATTATTGTTGGTGTGTTAATGGCAAGCAATTTAAAGAAAATCGATTGGGATAAATTTGAAATTGCCGTTCCTGCATTCTTGACAGTTGTTGGGATGCCACTTACTTACAGTATTTCTGATGGTTTAGCATTAGGCTTGATTGCTTACCCTATTACGATGATTGCTTCTAAGCGCTACAAGGAAGTAACGCCAATGATGTATATCCTGTTTGTAGTATTTATCATATTCTTCTTGGTAACGAATTTATAGAAAAATGAAAAGACGGTTAACTATTATTGGTTATCCGTCTTTTTTGGTATGATAACTATATTAAGTTTCACATGAAACAGAGTTATGGGAGTAAATTATTAAAATTGACTGTTTTATCGAGATTTAAACTCAATCTTAATAACTTTTTTGCCTTTACTAAACTTTTTCATTGAATGTAAATTTAAAAGCGATTGCGGAATCACATCAGAGTTAATACGATCTATTAGTGTTAAAGCTAATATTTCTTTATTAGTTCTTAATGCATAATCAAAAGACAGTAGTAGATATTTATAACCACGTGTTACTCTAACATTTTTACCAATCAGCTCTTTAAATTGCGGTAAAACTTGCAACTTTTGAAAAGTTGTCCCATCTTTTTTTATATAAATACTGTTCTCATCAATGTTCTTATTTAGTGCATCCGTAAAAAAAGAAGCAGCTCCTTTTTCATATTTTATGCCACATAAATGCATGAAATTTGATTTCCTAGCTTTTACTTTTAGGCAAAGATTATCGGTATAATAGATCACATTTTGGTTAACAAAATATTTATTAAAAAAGTAAGCTGCATTATGTATTGCACCATAATAACGATTTAGTCTTAAATGCTCTTTATAATTTAATCTTTTATATCCCTTTACATTTTTCATAATTCCTCCAAAAAAAATGAGTTCACAAAAAATTTGCGAACTCATATATGGTCGGTTTAGTTTCGGTGTCTGCCACCAATAGGCCCTTACGTCCTACATATATCGAGTTTAGTTCCGGTTCTCGCAACCAATAGGCCCTTACGTCCTACATGAAATATCAGATTGACCATGAGCCGACCGCTCATTCAGATATTTGAACATATATCTTACAAGTATTATTATACTGAATCTAATTTTTTAATACAATATTTTACAATTAGCTATTTTTTAATCACAGCAATAAATTTATAACACGAGGAGAAAACATTATGAAATTAAGCAAAAAAGCACTTTGGATTATCGGTACCTTAATCACCTCGGCAATCGCAGGAATTTTCTTTTATTTAAATATTCATAATAGTTCCGCAACTACCGTTGCAGTAATTCTAGCTGGAGTGGCATTGTATTTTCTTTTTGAAACTGGACAGTTATATAAGAAGATTTGGATTAAGATTTTAGTATATTTAATTGATGCCGTTTGGATCGCGTTTGTATTATTAATAATCAGCTTATTTATTCATTAATTTGGAAAGATTTTGACAATCTTTCTTTTTTTATTGCATTAAAGTTTACAAATGTAAATTTAAAGTGTATATTTACATTTGTAAACTAAAGGAGGAGAAAATGGTTAAACTTCAAGAAAATAAAAGCACGATTTCTGATAGTGAGTGGGAAGTCATGCGCATTATTTGGACACTCGAGCCCGTCAGTTCTACCAAAATAATTCAAGAATTGCGAGCAAAAAAGAACTGGTCCGAATCAACAATTAAAACTTTGCTGCGGCGCTTGGTTAAAAAAGAACTGCTTACCACCACAAAAGAAGGCCGGCATTTTATCTACTCTGCTAACGTTAACCAAACCCAAGTGATGACTGAAGCTGCAGAAGAACTACTAAATCGCATGTGCGACATGCACAAAGGCGAAGTTCTATTACAGTTAATCGCCAACTCACCTATTTCAAAGAGTGATTTATCTAAAATAAAAGAAATTATTGCTACTAAAGAAAAAGATGCGCCTTACATGGTGCCATGCAATTGCCTACCAGGCAATGAAAAGATGTGCTAAAAGGAGAAGTTAAAAATGACTATAGCTCAAATCATCACGCTGATTGTAGCGGTTGTCTTAATCGGCTTTATCCTCTGGTGGTTCTTCGGCAAACATCAAGAAGCCGTTGGTACTGCCAGTGTTGATCAAGGCGTTCAAGAAGCAAATATCGTTGTTAAAGGCGGCTATTCCCCTTCTACCGTTGTTTTAAAACAAGGAGTTCCTGCAAAGGTTAACTTCGATATGAATGATTCAACAGCATGTTTGTCTCACGTTGTTTTTGAACAACTTGGTGTTGATAAAGATTTAACTAAGCAAAAAATTACTACTATTGATATTCCCACTGACAAGAAAGGCACTTATAACTTTGCTTGTGGTATGGATATGTTTCATGGAAAGGTTGTTGTTAAATAATGAGTATTTTTTCAAAGAATCAAACTAAAAAAGTTGTTGTTAATGCAGAAAATCATGGTTATAAACCAAACACAGTTACTTTCAAGCAAGGTAAACCAGCTCAATTAAAGTTTATTCCATCAGATAATATGGGCTGCATGAATGAAGTAGTCTCTAAAGATTTAAATTTTGACCAAAAATTAGATGGTAAAAAAGAAGTTACGATTGACATTCCAACTGACAAGCCAGGTACTTACACCTACGCTTGTGGAATGGATATGTTCCGCGGAAAGGTTGTTGTTAAATAATGAAGCTCTCAAATATTAAGCGCTTCTGGATTTCATTTATTTTAGCAATTCCAATGCTAATCCAGATGTTTGCCACGCCATTTCACTGGATGATGCCGGGCTATAATTGGATCGCCTTTATCACGACTACAATCATAATGGCAATTTCTGCTGCGCCTTATTGGAGCAGTGCTTGGTCCGCTTTTAAGCACCATAACGCTAACATGAACACGCTGATAGCCGTTGGTACTTCAATAGCATACTTCTACAGTATCTTCGCCATGTTTACTGGCCGTGAAGTTTATTTTGAAACTGCTGCTTACGTAACCGTCTTCGTTTTACTCGGGGATGCCCTGGAAGAAAAGATGCATAATAACGCTTCAAATGCCTTAGCTAAATTGATTGACCTTCAAGCTAAAGACGCTGAAGTTGAGCGCAATGGCGAGTTTGTTAAGGTACCTCTTGACCAAGTCAAGGTTGGCGATATCATCCGCGTTAAGCCAGGTGAAAAGGTTCCTGTCGATGGTGTAATTGTTAATGGATCATCAACTCTTGATGAATCAATGGTTACTGGTGAAAGTATGCCAGTTACTAAGAAAAAGGGTGACGATGTTGTTGGTTCAACGATCAACACCAATGGTACTTTTACCTTTAAAGCAACTAAGGTTGGTAGCGAGACCATGCTATCTCAGATTGTTGATTTAGTTAAAAAAGCCCAAACCAGTCATGCTCCAATTCAAAATTTGACCGACAAGATCTCTAATATTTTCACACCAGCCGTTTTGATTATTGCTATCCTTACTTTCGTTATCTGGTACATCTTCTTAGGTGCAACGTTAATTAGTGCGATGCTCTTCGCTGTTTCCGTAGTTGTTATTGCTTGTCCTTGTGCTCTTGGGTTAGCCACTCCAACCGCTTTAATGGTTGGTACTGCTCGTAGTGCCAAGATGGGTGTTTTGATTAAAAATGGTGAAGTACTTCAAGAAGTCAGTGACATTAATACCGTTGTTTTCGACAAAACTGGTACGATTACTGTTGGTAAACCGCAAGTTACTAATGTTGTAGGCGATAAAAACAAAGTTTTAGCTATTGCAGCTAGCTTAGAAGAAAATTCCGAACACCCACTAGCAACTGCCGTAGTTAAAACAGCACAAGAAGCCAATATTACAATTAAGCCTGTCAAAAACTTTGCGGCTATCGAAGGCCGCGGGGTTAAGGCTAACTATGATAATCAAGAAGCTTTTGTTGGTAGCGATCGTTTATTAGAAGATATTTCTATTTCCCAGGAAATGAAAGATCAGGCTCTCCAACTTCAAAAAGAAGCAAAAACTGTAGTCTATGTTGGCCTAGGTAATGACATCATTGGCTTAATTGCCATTCAAGATGTACCTAAAGCAAGTTCTAAGCAAGCAATTGCGGAACTTAAAAAGCGTGGTTTAAAGACGGTGATGCTTACCGGTGACAATCAAAATGTTGCCGAAGCTATTGGGCGCGAAGTTGGTATTGATCAAGTTATAGCAGGCGTTTTGCCAACCGAAAAAGCTGCTGAGATTAAGAAATTGCAGGATGAAGGCAATAAAGTAGCATTTGTTGGTGATGGGATCAATGATGCTCCTGCTTTGTCTACGGCTAATGTTGGTATTGCTATGGGATCAGGGACAGATATCGCAATTGAATCAGGTGGTATCGTCCTCGTCCAAAACGATTTAATGGGCGTTGTGAAGGCACTAGAGATTTCTAAGAAGACTTTCAATAGAATTAAATTAAATCTGTTCTGGGCCCTGATTTACAACACTATTGGTATTCCTATTGCTGCCGGCCTGTTTATGGGATTAGGTTTAACTCTTAGCCCAGAACTAGCAGGACTTGCTATGGCCTTCAGTTCAGTTTCAGTTGTAACTAGTTCATTGCTATTGAATAAAACAAAAATTGCAGGTGCTTAATGAACGAAAAACCAGATTTAACATCTGGTTTTTATTTTGTCTTTTTGCAATTTTTTTAATCTTTTGTTAACATTATATTATTGTATTAATAAAGGAGTTGATGAATAAGCAAGCTGTGAGACTGTAAAATAGTTTGTGTAAGGATGAATGATTCCTTAAATTTATTTCTTTAAACATTAGAAAAAGGAGTTCCTTTCTCGTATGATTGGTTTGAAC
>NZ_PCZD01000078.1:0-6270 GCF_002553975.1 Lactobacillus sp. UMNPBX6 | reverse complement strand
ATCAGTGCTTTAAAAGTCTAATATTAATTGTCAATGTCTTAACTTAATGACATTGCTTTTTTAAACAGATAGCTCTTAATTTTTTTATTGAACGCTCTTGCGCCCGCGTTGATAAGCTTCATGCAGTTCCGCAAAAGTCATATTCTTGCCCTTTTGATCAAAGACAACCAATACTTCTTGCACACCATCCAAAATTCTTGATAACCAGCGGAAAATTGTAGTTGCCGCACAGAACAAGATAAATAGAATGAACATTGCCTTATCAGAAATCATGGTCAGTGAGAACAGATTGTGTAAGAAGATAATCGCTAAAACTAACCCGGCGAATGATCCAATCATTACGCATAAACGGAATTTATTTAATGGAGCTGAAATGTGGTAAAGTACCATCATTCCCACTGCCACCAATAAAAGTGTTGCCGTTGTACCTACATCATTATGATCAAGCGATATATAGCCGCCTGCAACCACCAAAATACTTACCGCCAGCATATCGGTTACCCCACCAGGGATTGCTCTTGCCAAAATATTGGGAATAAATTGTCCGCGAATTCTATTGTGATTACTTTCTAGAGCCAACAAGAATGATGGTAAGCCAATGGTGAAGGCAGAAATCAAGGTAATCTGTGATGGCTGTAATGGATAATCAATGACCATTACGAGTGAGAAGATAGCCATCAAAAATGAGAAGATATTCTTTACCAAGAACAAACTGGCTGAACGCTGAATGTTATTAACTACGCGCCTACCTTCATTTACCACCTTAGGCATTCTAGCAAAATTTGAATCAAGCAATACTACTTGAGAGGCTTGAACAGCCGCACTGTTACCGGATGCCATCGCAATTGAACAGTCTGCTTTCTTCATAGCCAAAATATCATTAACACCATCGCCTGTCATTGCCACAGTATTACCTTGTTTTTGTAAAGCCTTAACAAATTTACGTTTTTGTTCTGGTTTCACTCTGCCAAAGACACTATAATTTTGAACTGCTTCTTCATAACCATCTTCTGGAATTTCGGAAGCATCAATATATGCATCTGAATTTTGGATACCGGCTTGCTGCGCTACTCGCGAAACCGTGACAGGATTATCACCGGAGATCACCTTAATAGCCACACCTTGTTTAGCAAAGTATTCAAAGGTTGCTTTAGCTTCTTTTCTAATCGGATTAGTCAAAAGAATGTAGCCATAGACTTCAACTGGCTTAGTCAACTTAGAATCATCTTCAGTTAAAATTCCAGGATAGTCGGCCACAATTAAGACACGATAACCAGTCTTGGCATATTTTTCAAATTCAGCTTGGTATTCCTCAAATTGGTCTCTCAACACCATTTCTGGTGCCCCAATTAATAAGGTATGATCGTCAAAAATGACGCCGCTGTATTTATTAACAGAGGTAAAAGGTAAAATGCTGCTGGCTTTTTTGCCATTATTTTGAGTGAAAAAGCCGTGAACAGCCTTCATCGTAGCATTATCAGCTGGCATATTTTGAGCAAAATCACCAATTACATTATCCAAGTCACCTTGATAATTTTTGGAAGGAACAGCCTTTTCCACGCTCATTTTTGGCTCAGTAATTGTACCAGTTTTGTCAACGCACAATACGTTAACGCGAGCTAGAGTTTCAACACTCTTCATATCATGCAGCATTACCTGTTTGCGTGCCAATCTTACAGCAGAAAGAGCCAACGCAATCGTTGTCAAAAGGTATAAGCCTTCTGGAATCATCCCGATAATGGCTGCTTCCATGGAAACGATGCTGCGGTAAAGCGACATTTTATTAACGAAAAAGCTCATTGAAAAGAGGGCTATTCCCAGGGGAATAATAATGATTCCGACCCATTTAATCAATTTATTAATGGAGCGAACCATCTCTGATTGCTCACTATTTCCCATGGCTTTTGCTTTAATAGTTAATTTAGAAATATAGCTTTCTTTACCAACTTTTTCTAGTTGCATGTATGCAGAACCTGAAACTACGAAAGAACCAGACATCAATTCATCGCCCACTTCTTTAGTAATTTCATCGGATTCACCTGTTAACAGTGATTCATTGACGCGGATATTTCCTTTAATGACTTGACCATCGGCAGGAATCTGATCCCCAGTTTTCAATAAGACAATATCGCCCTTAACCAGTTTTTCAATCGGAACTTGCTCTTCTTTTCTATTACGCAAGGCTCCAATATCCGTGGCATTCATCACATTTAACTTGCTTAAAATTTTCTTTGCTCGAATTTCTTGTACAATCCCGATCACGGTGTTCAAGATAATTACTGGCAAAAAGGTCAAATCCTTATATGCTCCAACCACTACCAGCAAAATAGATAGAACTAAGAAAATCAAGTTAAAGTAGGTAAAAACATTTTCACGAATAATTTGCTTATTTGTTTTAAATTGATCGTCAACAGCTTTGTTGACTTCTCCAGCTGCAATTTTTTGTTCAACTTCAGCTGTAGTTAATCCTGTTTCTAAATTTGTCTTTTCTTCGTTCATTTTCTTTTCCTAAGTAAATATTTTTACGTACTATTATACCGAAGAAATAAAAGAGCCCGCAACTTGCAAGCTCTTTTTTAATGGATTTAATTTTTTCTTTACAGTTCTTCTAAATCACTATCGGCCTTACTTTCAACAATGAATTCTTTCATTACATTTTAATCTTTGATCATCATTTTTAGTAGCCGATTATTACTTTTAGTAGGAATTTCACCTACTTCATATAAAGCTACAGTAGAAGGGCTCCACCCTATTACTTTTGCAAATTGCTTTTACGTTAAATTCCACTTTTGTCGTAATGCTTTAATCTCTTCAGGTTTAACGAAATCAAACATTTCACGATATTTATCTTGAGCTATCTTTATAGCTGCATTATCTAGAGTCATATCTGGAACAACTTTTTGAGTACTATCATCAAATCATGCAGGCGCAGTTATTTTGATTTCTTTGCCTCTAATATTGAAAGTGTTGGTATAGTTCTTAATTGAAGTAGTCATAGCGTTCCCCTTAATATAACTAAATTATATAGGATTTCACTATGAATTCATAGTAAAGCATTAGCTAAAATTTTAGATGTAAAAACACGTTACTAACAATCATAGTAACGTGCTCTCTATTTTAATTCTTTCTCTGATAAGTCAAAAAAGTATAAGGATATTTATTCTTTTCATCGGCTTCATGATGTTTTTTCTTCACCAACTTAAACTGATCATAATCTATCTCTGGCATAACAGTATCTGCTTCAAAAGTAGCGTCAATCTCCGTTTTTTCCAAAACATCTACTTGCTCAAGCAATGTCTTAAAAATTGACACCCCACCAATCGCGCAAAGCTTTTCACCCTGATGATTTTGAATATAATCATTTAATTCAGCAACCGAATTAACAATCAATACCTGATCATTATCTTGGTACTTCTTTTTCAAATCTTGATCATGAGTTAAAACGATATGCTTTCTCTGAGGCAATAATCTTGGCAAACTCATGAAAGTTTTTCTACCCATGATAATTGGATGACCAATGGTTTTCTCTTTAAAATGATGCTGATCTGCTGGCAAATGCCATGGCAAATGTCCGTCTAATCCTATCTGATGTTTTTGGTCTTCTGCCCAAACATACTCGATCATCGCGTCCTCCTAAACTGCAACCGGCGCCTTAATCGTGCCATGATGCTGATAATCAACCACTTTAATATCCTTCATTTCAAAATCTTCGATATTTTTCTTTTCAGGATTAAGCCATAATTGTGGTGAATCATACGGCTTACGGCTAAGCAATTCTTCAACTTGCTTGAAGTGATTGCGATAAATATGGGCATCCCCCAATGTATGAATAAACTCACCAACTTGCAAACCCGTTTCTCGAGCAATCAAATTAAGTAAAAGCGAATATGATGCAATATTAAATGGCACGCCTAAAAACATGTCCCCTGATCGTTGATAAAGCTGTACACTGATTTTGCCATCAACCACATAAAACTGAAACATGACATGGCAAGGTGGAAGTGCACTAGTCGGAACGTCTTCAGGATTCCAAGCGGTAACAATCATGCGGCGTGAATCTGGCGTTTCCTTAATTTGCTTGATCACATCGGCAATCTGATCAATAAATCCGCCTTCCCGCTTTTCCCAATGTCGCCACTGCGCACCATAGACATCGCCTAAGTTGCCATACTTCTTAGCAAAATCTTCATCATCCAAAATCCGTTGATCAAACTTTTTCATTTCTGCTTGATAAATCTTGTTAAACTCTGGATCACTTTGACTGCGCAAGCCAAAATCCGTCATATCGGGACCTTGATATTCGCTGCTATTAACCCAATTTTTAAAGGCCCATTCATCCCAGATATGGTTATTATGCTCTAATAAAAAGCGAATATTAGTATCTCCTCTTAGAAACCACAACAACTCACTTTTAATCAGGCCAAATGGCAACTTCTTAGTAGTCAACAATGGAAAACCTTGCGAAAGATCGAAACGCATTTGAGCACCGAAATAACTCCTAGTACCTGTCCCCGTTCGATCATCCTTATCATATCCTTCTGTCATAATTTTCTGCAATAGATCTAAATATGGTTGTTCAAGAATCGCCATTTTTGTTCACCTTTCAAAAAATCATTTTCTATTACAATACCATAGATATAGTGGTTTTGATAATGCAATATAGTCATATTTAGTAGTTTATATAAATTAAGCAAAGAAAAAAATCCCAAAACTTAATTTGGGATTTTTCTTCTAATTTTTCTTAAATTCACCTTTATGTCTTACCAAATATACGATTGTCGCAGCAATCAATACTAAGGCACCCACAATAACGGAAATTCTAGTATCCGGATTGATAAACATAAAGACAACGATGACTAAGAGCATTAAGAATGCGAAGTAATTTGAAAATGGATATAGTGGCAACTTAAATGGATGATTTGCCATTACGTCCTTATTGTGTCTTCTAAATCTAAGTTCAGCTAACAAGATTACAAACCATGGAATCATTCCCGGCAAAACTGATGAACTGAAAACTACTACAAACAAATCAGAAGCTGAATGATTAAATTGTGAAGCAATTACATTTAAAACAAAACCGATAAAAATACCACCTGAAATACCCATAATTGCACGATCTGGAACAATTCGCTTAGAAATGTGCTTGAAAATTCCAGGGGCTTCTTTATCATGTGACAATTTAAACAGCATTCGACTTGAAGAATAAATACCTGAGTTGGCACCCGAAAGCGCAGCCGTTAACACCACAAAGTTAATAATTGAGGCAGCTGCGGTAATTCCCACTTTAGCAAAAGTAGTTACAAATGGTGACCCCAGACTACTCAATTGATCCCATGGGTAAATAGTCACAATTACGAAGATGGCACCAACATAGAAGATCAAAATTCTGAATAAAACAGATTTAACACTTTTGACAATTGCTTCTTGTGGGTTGGCAACTTCCCCTGCAGAAATTCCTAAAAGTTCAATACCTTCATAAGAACCTACAATAATAGACATAGAGAAGAAGAAACCTTTAAAACCACCGGTAAAGAAACCACCATGTGCCCATAGATTGCTAAAACCGGTAGGTTTACCACCGTTACCCACGCCAAAGAAGATAACGATAAAGCCTAAAATGATCATTAAAATAATGGTAACGACTTTGATCATAGCAAACCAAAACTCCAAGGACGCATAGGCTTTGGCACTTGCAAGGTTAGCTGACAAAAGAAAGGCGATAATTATTATCCCCGACCAAAGCACGCTGATATTCGGCCACCAATATTTTAGATATTCGGTTGCGGCAACAACTTCGGACATCCCTACGACGATGTATTCAAAGACATTCGCCCACTCGGCAAGATACCCAGCTAAGGGATGCACATACTCTGTTGCATAATCAGCAAATGAACCAGTACCTGGGTTGACATAGAGCATTTCCCCTAGAGCTCTCATGACAATGTACAAGATTAACCCAACAAACATGTAGGCTAATAATACGGACGGACCAGTCCATTT
Source organism: Lactobacillus sp. UMNPBX6 (assembly GCF_002553975.1). NCBI lineage: Bacteria > Bacillati > Bacillota > Bacilli > Lactobacillales > Lactobacillaceae > Lactobacillus > Lactobacillus sp. UMNPBX6. The sequence continues at coordinate 270 of NZ_PCZD01000078.1, read as the reverse complement.
AATAGTTGATGTTGACCCCATAAATAAGCCGACACCGATTGCTCCACCAAGTGAGATCATCTCCATTTGGCCAGCAGACATGGTACGGCGCAGTTGGGGTGCGTTATTCTTTTTACTCATATAACAACTCCAAAAAAATCAGTTCTATCCTATTAAAATATTCTTCGATAAATTTAATTTTAAACTTGATGATTTGTCAAGAGAAAAAGAAAAAAAGTGTCTGGGAAAAAACTAATTCTCAGACAGGAAAAAAGAACGATGATTTCCTAA
>NZ_PCZD01000077.1:0-6290 GCF_002553975.1 Lactobacillus sp. UMNPBX6 | reverse complement strand
TACCCGTGGTCTAGACTTTCACTAGACTAGATGAAATGTCATGCCCGACACACAACAAAAAAGATCAGGCTCACTGCCTGATCTTGCTTATTGGGTTAGCTGGGATCATACTCCCAACGCTCCACGTGCCCTAATATCAAGGGATGCCACAATTAGCAAAATGATATTGTTACAAATATTGCTACAAATTGATGTTTTCAACGGGTTTTTATTCCTGAAAAACTCCAAAAAACTCCAATTAATATTGCTACAAAAAATTATAATCTTAAAACTTACGATTCCATATAATCCGAAAACTTATTCATTGTTTTTTCACGTCTCTTCTTTGGTAGGTGCGTGTAAATATCCATTGTGGTTTTAATTGAAGCGTGCCCTAAACGGTCTTTTATATCTTGCATAGAAATACCAGCATCAAACAACAAAGAAGCGTGAGTATGCCTAAAATCATGGATTCTTATATGCCGTAACTTAGCTTTTTTGGCTATTTTGCTGTTCCATGTGCTAACGGTGGTGTAAGAAAGTGGAATGTTGTCGGGGTAGTTATCAATCATGCCATTAAAAATAAAATTATCCTGATTGATGCCGCCACCTTTAATGCTAATTACATTAACTTCCTTGCGTTGTTCCGCTTGCCACTCCTTCAAAACTTTCACAGTATCAGCAGTTAATGAGATAGTTCTGATACTATTTATTGTTTTTGGCGTTTGAATTAATAGGCGGTCTTTAATGCCCTTTGATAAAGTGCGCTGTACACTCAAAGTTTTATTTTTAAAGTCAATATCTTTCCATTCAAGCGTTAGAGCCTCACCTTTACGCAAGCCTGTATAAGCCAAAACATAAAACAACGTATAAGCTTCAATGCCAAACTTATATGCTACTTCAAGATATTTGTTTAATTCGTCTTTAGTGTAAAAGTCGATATATTTCTTTCTAGGCTTTACCCGTGGTCTCATGACTTTATCCATTGGACTACTATCAATTAATTCAAGGTGCATAGCATAATGGAATATCCTATTAGCATAGCGGATATACTTTTTATATGTTCGTGGTGCATCTTTGTACCACTGGTTAACGGCTTTCTGACATTCAAGCATATTGATACTATCAATGTAATACTTGCCTAAATCTGGTAAAACATGCCCCTCAATAATTCGTATTGTGGTAGCTAATGTACTTTCCTTAATGCCGTTAGAGTAAATATCAAGCCATTTTTCATAGACTTCTTTAAACTTCAAGCGTTGCTGTTTTTCTGGTGAATACTCACCGTTGGCAATTTGAACTTGAATTTGTAAGAAGTCTTTTTTAGCTTGCTTTTCAGTTTTGTACCCTTGCTTCCTTATTTGGCGTGGTCTACCTGTCCTTGCATCCCTACCAAGATAGATAGTGAATTTATAACGCTTATTGCCACTAGGTGTGGTGTAACTCTTAATATCATCATTCATGTTAATAACCTCTTTAAATTGCCTTGTTGCGAACGAGCTTATTTAAAGCTGTTAACATGCTGGTGAGCTTCTTAGAAAAAACTTACTAAGGGATGCAACCCAACTATTTCTTATGATCTGTTTTACTAATTTCTTCTAACTCTAATTTTTTAGCTTTATCTTTTTTACTAGTTGTCATTTTTGTTAAATTAAAAGGCTTTACAGAGCCAGCATTAACAAAAGGCTTACGACTTGCTACTGATAAAGGATTGAGCAAATTAAAAGAACTTGCTGACATTACTTTAGGATTTACTGCCGTTGCTTTTCTAGGCACAAAACTAGCTGACAATGTTTTAGACATTGAACCAGTACATTTTTTAGAAGACGATTTAAAAAAGCCAGCCCCTTTATGGACAAAAGTGTTACGTGCTGTCCTAATCATCTCTTCCTTTTCTGTTTTAGTGTGATCTGTATCTAAGTAAGTAGTTAATTTTATTTCATTTAACATGAAATTATCAAAATACTTTTCATCTCTCATTAGCTCACTATTTTTTGCATCAAGAGCTGTTAATAACAGTGATTTAACTTTATCAGCATTTATTGAGCTAGCATATTCAGCATTAGTTAATAATGGCTCTATTGCTGGATTAGTAAACACAAAATTAAATGTATTTTGTACAAAATGTTTGTCTTGTAAATCATCAACAAATTTATTTATATCATCAGGTATTTTCATATCATCCGTTATAAGTAGCAAATAATTAAAGGCTGGATTAGTATTATTAGTCTTATTTGAAAATGAATTTTGTTGAATTAATTCATATAGTAATTTGTTTATATCAGATTCGGAATAAACTTTATTATTTGTTAAGCCTTGTAAATATGGAACAGACACTTTAAAAAAATCTGCTAGCTTTTGCCATGTTTCAAGTTTTGGCTCACGCCTGCCTGTTTCATACTGGCTAATCCTGCTACTACTCATATTTACTTTTTCACCTAATTTTCTAAGAGTTAAGTTGTGTTTCTCTCTTTGCTCTTTTATCCGATTCATAGCTTCACCACCTTATATATTTTAAAAATATGTTATCACAAAAGCTAACAAAATGTGAACAATATTATTGACATTAACATTATGTTAGCATATTATTTTATGTGTTAGCTAACAATCTGTTAGCAGAAAGGAGGCAAAAATGCAATTATCAGATCAACAGGTTACAGCCATTAAAAGAAAACGTGGCGAACTAGATTTATCCATTAACAGCCTTGCAAATGCTACAGGCGTTAGTAAATGGACTTTAATCGATATTTTCAAGCATAACCATAGAAACGTGACTTCTATTACATTTAAGAAGTTAAATGATTGGCTGATTGATGAATATAACAATGACCTTGTAAAAGTAGCAAAGTAATGTAACAAAAAAGAGCGCTCAACAAGTGCCCTAGCTTCTGGGATGCATCCCAATAGAAAAGAGGTGAATAACATGAATTTCATGCAAACAGCTTTAAATTTTAATGGTTTAACGTTCCCTAGCCAACAAGCCACACTCACAAAGCAAGAAAAGAAATTATATGATCTTCTCCCCGTTGGTAAAGAGAACGCCGTACAGGGTTCATATCTTGCTAATATCTTGCATATAAACAAACGTACAGTTATCAGCATAGTTAGAAAGCTACGGCTTAAACATTTTGACGTTGGTAGTACTACTAACAATGGCTATTATCGTTTCAAAACTCCAAAAGAATACGCGGAATACATAAAAACCGCTCAAATGGAATATATACGCCGTGGTCAAGTTTTAAAAGCTATGGAAAATACTCCAATGGCTCAACAAATAGCCATTATATCTAATAAAAAGGAAGCCTAAAGATGCAACAAACAAAAGAATCAAATTTCAATTTAGATGATGACAGAATTAAAGGGACTTCACTCGAATTAGCCTTATACGCTGGTTCTATGAAGCAATTAGCTAAGAATGATGTGGTTTTATCTGATTTCTTCAAGAAAAACAGCGAATTTACGTCTAGTATTGCTAAAACAATCATGGACGTTGTAACCTGTCCCGCTAATTTAAAGCCAAGTTCCGATAAAAAAGAGCAAGCTATTAATTCAAATGAATTGAAGCAATATTTAATTTTTTGTGCTGAAAGCTTACAAGATCAAAGTGAAGTTTTCAATTATTGCGTTAACGAGAAAGAAGAAAATCATGATTAAACGAATTTTACATAGATTGCATATAAAGCCTATAAGAATAGAGTTTGCAGAACTCGACAGCGTGGGCGGTTATGTGTCTTTACCTCAATGCTTTTTAATCTTACTTAGAAAGCCTAGATTTTTAAGAAAAGGAGTTTAAACCATGCAAGTCAAATTAGATGATAAACAAACAGCAGAAATTAAAACGCTGGTATTTTCCATTGTTAAAGACGGTATTCAGCAAGTAACTAATACCCGACCATACTTAAACCGTAAAGACATAGCAAAATATTTTGGCGTTGCTGAATCTACGATAGGCTATTGGGCTAAATTAGGAATGCCAGTTGCCATTATTGGCGGTCGTAAGCTCTACGGTAAACAAAGCATAACTCAATGGCTCAAAGATCATGAGATGCCGTCACAAAAACCAAAATGCCAAACAAAAAAGCCTTTAACTATTGGCGTAGTTAAAGGCAAAAAGTAAAAACCATTGCAATAATTTTTACAGAACAAATTATAACAGATTGAATAAGAAATATTGCGGACGAGCTTATTTAAGGCTGTTGACACGTATATCAAAACATCCCTAACAAGGATGTTTTTTTACTAAGAGAAGTGGTGAATTATGACTAATCCTAATTTAAAAATCCCACTTGCTTTAATTCAAAAATATAAACTGTCTAAGCTTACTTTATTGGTATATGGAGAATTGAATGGACTATATTCTAAATATCATAAGTGCGATATTACAGATAATGAACTAGCTAAACGGCTTAATAGGTCTATTGCATCTATTCAACGCTCAATGCATGATCTAAAAAGATCAAAACTAATAAGTAGCAAGCAAAAAGCTAACTACAAAGGTCGTAGCATCAAAGTAGCACAAGTAAACGAGAAAAAATATATTCTTATTCCAATTTCAATAATACGTAATAAAAATTTATCTCAAAACGCTTTACTGGTCTACGGTTCGCTCTATTCTAGAAGTCAAAAGCAAACAAAAATTAATAAGGATAGAAAGATACCCGATATTAGCCCTATCTTTATTGTTTCTAAAACAGATATAGCAAAGGAATTGAACAAAACACCTAAAACGATTGGGCGTGCTATTAAAGAATTAGCATCAAAGAATTATATTATATTCAACTCAATTACGGGTGTAGGAATTGAAGTTAATTTACCACCTATTGACTGTGGAAAACTTCAAAAGGTAGGACAAAAACGAGAAGCCACCTATGACAAAAATGAGAAGCCACCTATGACAAAAATGAGAAGCCAGCTAGGACAAAAACGAGCAACTAATAAAGTATTAATTAATATTAATAAAGAGACTCATTTTCATTCGTCTTCTTCTAATAAAGATTTAGTGGGCGTCAATTCTGTTATACCTGAAAGCTTAAAAGATATTTATGAATTAAATAAATTAGATGCTGAACAAAGCACTTCTCACCCACCTAAAACACAAAAATATAATATTACTGTGAAAAGTGGTTCAGAAAAGGGCAAAGAGATAACTCCATACAATTCAGCATCCAAAGTAAAAACAGATCAAACATCTAATAATAAAGATGCTCAATCTGTTAAAGAAGAGATTAATTATATTGCATATGATGGTTTTAATATTGGCTATCAGTGTAAAGTATTACAGCAAATATTGAGACGCTACACCACTAAAAATTATATTATCTCTTTTGATCAAATACCTTTAATAAAAAAGCAACTAGAAAGCGGATTAACCTTATATGACTTTGAAAGTGCTATTAATTATTTGATTCAGCAAGGCAAAACAATATCTATTAAAGATCTAGCTAACAATCTACCAAACTATCTAAGTAAAACTAATTCGAATTAATTTAACTGGCAACAGCTGTATTTAAATATACGGCTGTTGTTTTTTAGTGTTTAATTCTAGCCTCAATTAATTAATATAATTTGGGGTAAATCCGTGCATCTTGTCATATTGCTATTAAACCTAATCGTAAATTCTTTTATAGCTTGCTTTTTGAAAATTTGGTATCGACTTTTCGAATATCCGATTAAATGCTGTACCTCATAATTCCACATTCCTTTTACATAGCAAGAAACCAAGATAGTTCTATATGGTGTTCTGGGTCTATCTTCAATTTCATACATTGCTTTAACCGTGATATATGTCAATCTTTCAGCATCTCTTATTAGTTTATTCCAACTTTTAGGATATGGTTTTAACTTAGTAAAATTTTCTGGTAGTAATTCAGTGTAGCATCTACCAGAAATAGCAATTAATTCATTAAAAGTATTTTTCAAGTAATCACTTGTCTTAATTGTTTCTATCTCTTTATTCGACATAAATATTTTTACCTCAATTAAATTAATTACAGCTTTACTTTTAAGACGTTAGCAAAAGTTAGCATCATCAAATTAAATGTTAATCCTAAAAATCAATTTAAGCTCATTTAAGCAAAATAAAATAGTCCACGTATGATTACACATGAACTACTTAAAAACGATAAACAGGCTATAAATTTTAAACATTCTATTCATTGAGGGATGCATAACCTGTTAAAGCCTGACATAAATCTATAAATAATATTAACAAACTACGCTCAACAACTATACAACTTGTGGGGCTTCTTTTTACTTACTTAAACTTCCCACATCAAAAAAACTATGAAGCCTTGAAAACTCAATAGTTTAGC
>NZ_PCZD01000076.1:0-6589 GCF_002553975.1 Lactobacillus sp. UMNPBX6 | reverse complement strand
ACAAACTAATTAAAAATAAAATTTACAATTTACATTGACTTATCACCACATGACTTCTGTAGATTAGATATTTATATTTTACAGGGAAGTCGAACGTATGTCTCTATTTTTAGAATAAAAAAAGCTGACTGCTAGGTCAGCTTGGCCCTATCCATCCCCGCATTAAAATACGGGGATTTTCGGGCGTTTTTCATTAAAATATTTTAGCTACACATTTGCAGAGCTCACAATAGAAAACGACACGTTCTTGAATACTCACTCATTCACCTTTTTTCCTTATTATAAGCAACTGTAATACAATATAGATATACAAACTAGATAACGAGGTGGACTCATGATCGATAATCAACCTAAAAAAATAAAAGCTTATATCGCGGGCGTCAACTTGAATGACCCCAACTTCGACTACTACATGACTGAACTGGCCAACCTAACTGAAGCTGACAACATGGAGGTAGTGGGACAAAGTTACCAAAACGCAGAATCAATCGTTGCCGGGACTTACTTCGGTGTCGGCAAGATTAACGAAATCAGAACAATGGCCCAAGGCTTGAAGGCCAAGGTCTTAGTTTTAAACGATGAATTAACCCCAGTGCAAATCCGTAACCTGGAAAAATTAACCAAGATGCGGGTCATCGACAGAACTGAATTAATTTTGGAAATTTTTGCCAGTCGTGCTCGCACTAAGCAGGCCAAACTGCAGGTGCAACTCGCCAGATTGCAATATGAGTTGCCACGTCTTCACCCTTCCGAGAACAACTTGGACCAGCAGCGTGGTGGTGGCTATTCCAACCGTGGTGCCGGTGAAAGTAAGCTGGAATTAAACCGCCGGACCATCGGCAAGCAAATTTCTGCCATCAAGAAGGAACTCAAGGCTGTGGCTAGTCAAGAAGAGATCAAGTCGGCTCGCCGTAACCAAAGCCGCATCCCTAAAGTCGCCCTTGTTGGCTACACCAACGCCGGTAAGTCAACCACGATGAATGGCTTGCTCAAGGAGTTCTCTGATGAAGGTAGTAATAAGGAAGTCTTCGTTAAGAATATGCTGTTTGCCACCTTGGACACCAGCGTACGTCGCATCGACTTAAAGGACAGCTTCAGCTTTATCTTGTCTGACACCGTTGGCTTTATTTCAAAATTGCCCCACAACTTAGTTGAATCATTCAAGGCAACTTTGCAAGAAACCAAGGATGCCGATCTTTTAATCAACGTAGTTGATGCATCTGACCCGAACATGGTTCAGATGATCCGCACCACGCAAAACGTATTGGATGAAATCGGTGTCAAGGGTATCCCGATGATCACCGCCTACAACAAGGCTGACAAGACTGATCGCAATTATCCTCAGATTGAAGGTAACGATATCCTTTATTCAGCAATTGATCCTAAGTCAATCAAATTGCTGGCCGATTTAATCACGAAGCGCGTCTTCTCCAATTATGAAGAATTCAGCTTGCTCTTGCCGCTTTCTGCTGGTAAGGAACTGGCCTACCTGCACGAAAACGCCCAAGTCTTAAGCGAAGACTACGAAGACGACGGCGTGCACATTCAGGCTAACATTGCGCCCGACGACCAAGAACGCTTCAAACAATATTTGGTCTAGCTAGACTGGGAATTAAGAAAAATGAAGATCAAACACAAATTGCTGGTCGCTGCGACTGCAATTATCGCAGCCTTTGGCATCAACACTACGACCACTCATGCCGCAAAATACTCCAAGACTGAGGCCAAACAAGTACGTCAATTTCAAAAACGGTATCATGCCTTAAGCAAGGTTAAGTATAATAAGCAAAATATTTATGCACAGCAGCCAAACTTTGGCCTGCCTTTTTCAGCCGGGAGTTTAAATCCGTCCTACATCCCTGATACTATGAGCTACATCAATTACTACCGCTCATTAGCAGGTTTGCCTACCGAATTGAATCATGCCGATGATAATTCACATGCCCAAATCGGTGCTGCTGCCTTAGCCGCAGTTAATGCTAAAAAAGACTTAAACGTCCACGGTTTACTAGGTTACACTCGGCCATTTTATTTCAATGAAACTGATTGGAATATCGCCGAAAATTCCACTTTGGGTAATGTTAACTTTTTAGAATCCAATAACGGCGCTACAGCGGGTGATATCGTCACGGACCTGATTCGCGAAGACAACAACATCGCTGGTAAGGGTAACATCGGCCATCGGGTCTTGATTTTGTCAGCTCGCGCAACCCGGATGGGCATCGGCGCCGCTTATGGTGATGGTGTCAGCAACAATGTGCTCTACTCCGTGCAAAACGGCTGGTTTGCGGACGACATTTTGCGTGATCCTGTTGTAGATACGATGGTTTATCCGGCTAGCCGCGTCTTTCCATATGAATTAGTCGGTAAAAAGACGCCCTGGTCTTTCTCCACAACGAAGAAAATTACAGGAACGCCTAAGATTTATATCACCGATATGACGACTAAGAAACGCTACCGTGCAACGCAGGTCCGTAATTTTGGTACGACCTTTTATGGCGATGGCTATACTACGACGATTACTTACCAACCTGGCAAGACTAAGTTGATTAATACTCATAAATATAAGGTAAAGATCGGTAAGTATTATACTTATACCTTTAGATTTTTCAGACAAAAAGGACATTTGAAGTAGAAAATGTAACTAATTTTACTGAAAATGAAAAGTGCAACAAAAAAGACAAGGAGAGATCCTTGTCTTATTTTGATTGTTCTTCGAATAAAACCGTAATTTGGTCAGAATTAAAATCTTGTGATTCAATTCTAACAACTGAGGCACCTTTCTCAAACATCTTTTTATGCAAGTTTAATAATGATTGTGGAATTGCTTTTGCACTTTGATTTATCAGTGTTAATGCCAAAAGTTGTCTAGACGTACGTAATGCATAATCATAGTCGAGCACCAAAAATCTTCCCCGACCAGTTAATCTAACATTGCCACTAATCAATTCAGGAAATGCGCTTAAAACTTGTAATTTTTGAAACGTAGTTCCGTCTTTTTTGATCAAAACTTTGTCTAAATCTATTTTTCTGTATTTAGCACTAAGGAAAAAATTCTTACTACCCCTTAAATATGAAATACCACATAAGTGCATAAAATTAGTAACAGATGCAATCACTGTAATTGAAGTCTTAGCCGTATAAAACGTTACTTTCTTATTACCTCATAAAAAACAGCAGCTCTATGAATATCATCTAAGAACCGGTTAATGTATGAATATTCTCTAGGTCTTAATTTTCTATAATTGTATTTTTTACGCATTATTCTCTCCAAAAAAAATGAGTCCACACATAATGTGCGAACTCATCATGGTCGGTTTAGTTCTGGTGTCTGCCACCTGCTTGGCCCTTATGTCCAAGATTAAATATCGAGATTAGTTCTGGTTCTCGCAACCTGTTAGGCCCTTACGTCCTATTGAAATATCAGATTGACCATGAGCCGACCGCTCATTAGGAACTTGTTCCTGTGCCATTATTATACAAAATGAGCAAATCTAATACAAGATAATCGATTATTAGATATTAGAACACTCACAAGTATAAGGTAAAAAGGGGCAAATATTACACTTATACCTTTAGATTTTTCAGACAAAAAGGGCATTTGAAGTAGAAAATAAAAAGTAGTTACTTTGCAATTAATACATAGTAACTACTTTTTTATATTCAAATTATAAAACTCTCTTAACAATCGTTGGTGCAAAGTAACTAGTCATTGTCTGCAAGATCGTACCTTGTTCAGGTGTTGCCGCATTGACATATTGATTGTTACCAATGTAAATGGCTACGTGATATGGTGCGCTTTCTGAACCCCAGAACAACAAATCTCCTACTTGTAAATTGCTTGCGGAAACAGGTTGACCATTAGCCTGACTCTTTTGGTAAACTGTTTGACCAACCTTAACTTGATCATAGGTAGTACGAGGCAAGTTCATACCAGCCGCATTCTTAAAGACATATTGCACCAAGCTAGAGCAGTCAAAGCTGTCTGGACCATTAGCGCCCCAGGCATAAGGCTTACCAACTTGTTGCTTAGCTAAAGCAACGATGGCACCGGCCTTACTTGAGGCTTGCGTTGATGCAACCTTCTTGGTAGTTAACTTTTTACTAGTCTTTTTCACTGCGGCGTCAACAATTTGCTTAGCCTTCTTCACCTTAGCGACCTTAGACTTAGTCTTAGTCGACTTCTTGGTACTTTTCTTAGTTACAGTACCCAAAGAAATAACGTTATTAACTTTCGGCGTTGTTTTCTTGCTCGTCTTCTTCTTGGTAGATACGTTGGTTACCTTGTCCTTAGTTTTGGCATTGGTGGAAGCCGGCGTGTCCATCCCGACATCAACGGTGTAACGCGCTTCAATCCATTCACGCGTACCAACCTTATACCAAAGGTTACCTTTCTTATCTACAGCAGTTTCGGCAACGTTCCAAATAGTACCGTCTTTTGCACGGTAACCCATGAACTTACCCTTATTATAATTAGTCCAAATGTTTAAGCCCTTACCGGGTAAATAATTAATCTTTACCCTCTTAATCGCAGTAAAGTTGGCTGCGCGGACAGTTTTCAGCGACGTAATCGCAGAGACACCTGTGACAGTAAGTGCCGCAGCTGCCCCCAACTTAAATAATTTATGTTTAGTCATTCTTCAATCCCCTTAGTAGCAAAACTCACTACTTTATAACTAACGACTTCATTATTGCATTTACACAGAAAAAGAGCAACTAACAACGATTAGTACTTAATAATGAAAAAAGTGAGCCAATACATAGCCCACTTTAGTTTGATAATCTCTTTTTTATAAAACACGCTTAGCAACACTTGGATAGAAGTAACTACTCAAAGTTTGCTTGATAACGCCTTGACCAGGTGTAGCTGCGTGAATGTATTGATTGTTACCAACGTAAATACCTACGTGATATGGAGCTGAAGCTGAACCCCAGAAAAGCAAATCACCAGGTTGAAGGTTATTCATAGAAACAGTTGAACCTTGCTTAACTTGATCATAGGTAGTTCTACCTAAGTTAACGCCAGCTGCCTTTGAGTAGACATATGAGGTAAGACCTGAACAGTCAAAGCCGTTGGCACCGGTACCGCCCCATACGTAATTCTTACCAAGTTGTGCTTCAGCTAAAGTAACAATAGCTGATGCATCACCAGTTGCTTGAACTGACTTCTTAGCCTTCTTGGAATTAGCTGGCACAGTGTATTGAGCCATGATCCATTGGCCTTCACCAACTTGGTACCAAGTACGCCCCTTCTTATCAGTTGCTTGGTTAATAACATTCCAAGTAGTGCCGTGTGGTGCACGTTGACCAGTAAAATGACCATGGTTGTAATTATCCCAGATATTAACACCATAACCTGGAACATAATTGATCTTTACTCTAGTAGTAGCGGCTTGAACATTAGCAGTAGTTGAATCTGGCTTAACAGCACTTACTGTAGCTACACCGGTCAGAGTTAAAGCAGCAGCTGCAGTAACTTTTACAAAATTACTTTTAATATTCATATATTCTCCTATTATGTTTATATCTATATCACAAGTTATTAGATTTTTATATTTTGGTAACGAAAATTTATTTTATCGGAAAATCTTTAAACTTAATTAACTATTCAACAGACTCTATAATAAATGCCTTATGTTACATGAATGTTACAAAAGTAATACTAATTTAATAAATATTAAACGGCTTACATTTCTTCAAAAACAGTCAAATGACATAGATGAACCACATAGAACTAAAAATAATTTACTATGTAAAAAAAGAGCTAGGTGAAATTCACCTAACTCCTTTTACTAATAATCTTTAGAAAGACATAACTTTAAATGTAATTAGTCGATAACACGCTTAGCTGATGATGGGAAGAATGATGCTAAGGTTTGAGTCTTAACATTTTGACCAGGAGCTGGAGCGTGAACGAACTTGCCACCGCCAATGTAGATACCTACGTGGTAGTTACCCCAGAATAACAAGTCACCCTTCTTAAGCGTCTTAGTTGAAACTGAAACAGTCTTACCAAGAGTGATTTGACCGTAAGTAGTTCTTGGCAAAGTCTTGTTAATTGCGTTCTTGTAAACGTATGAAGTTAAACCTGAGCAGTCAAATGCGTAAGGGCCCGCTGCGCCCCAAACGTAAGGTTTACCGATTTCCTTCTTAGCAAGCTTAACAATTGCGTTACGCTTCTTAGTAACAGCAGAAGTCTTCTTAACGGTACTTGCAGCTGGAGTTGAAGTTTCGATATCTGACATTGAATTGTCAGTATTTACAGTACTGGTTGAAACTTCGTCAGCGTGAACAGTAGCTGGAACATTAATAGCTGAGATACCTGTAAAGAAAATTGATAAAGCTGCAGTGTATTTAACTAAAGTACGTTTTAAATTCAAAATTAATTGTCTCCCTTAAATTATAGATTTCGTTTATTTAACATTTGTTTCAAATTTAATTGATTTCTTAAATCAGTTGACGGTTAATATAATACCTTCTGAATGTTACATAATTGTTTCAAAAGAACTACCATCACGTTAAGAAACCTTGTATAGTCAACTACCCTAGACTGAAGTCTAGGGCTTAGTGGCTCGTTAGCTTACGCTAA
>NZ_PCZD01000075.1:0-7155 GCF_002553975.1 Lactobacillus sp. UMNPBX6 | reverse complement strand
GGCCCTATCCATCCCCGCATTAAAATACGGGGATTTTCGGGCGTTTTTCATTAAATTTGAATGTTGATAGTGAATTTCATAATAGAAATAAATCGGCAAACCTAATGCAATTACCAAGATAACTTGAATCGTAGTTGGCCACATTGACCAGTAAATTGACAAGCTAGTTAAAATAAAGGCAATTGGTGCTAGATATGGCATGTAACGAGGTTTAAACGGACGATCAAGATTAGGTTTTACTTTTCTCAAAGTCATTACCGTTACGGGGCCTGTTAAATACGCAATTAATGTTGAAGCAGTGATTACGGTTGCCAATAAATTCCAATTTCTAAATAGGCTGACCAAAATTACCGCTAAAATCAAATCCGCAATCATCGCGTAACGCGGAATTAAATACTTTTGATTAAACCGGCCTAGCCACTTAGGTAAGTGACGTGTATGTGTCATAGCGGCCAAAGCTCTAGATGCTGTAGCGACGAAAGCGACACCTGTACCAAACGGTGATACAAACGCATCTAAATAAAGCAAAATTACCAACCAATTGATTCCTAAAATAATTGCCAAATCCGCAAATGGTGAAGTAAAGTCAATGCCGTGCCAGCCTACCTTGGCTAACGTACTTGGTTCGACTGCTCCAATAAAAGTTGCTTGCAGCATGATATAAATCGCTGCAGTAATGATCATAGAGATCAAGACACCGCGGACAATATTCTTACGTGGATTCTTCAATTCTCCACCCATATTAATCACGGTCTGAAATGCATCATATGACATGATAATTCCTGAAACTGACGTAGCCTCAAAGATGGAACGTGTTCCATACGGCATAAATTCATGAACGTTGGAGCCGAAATTTTGTGCATGAAAACCACTGCAAATTAAAACTACAATCGTTAAAGTAGGCAATAAGATTTTAAAAATAGAAATCAAATTAGTAAAATGTGTCATAATTTTTACTGACCAAAAATTGATCATTGTAAAAATACACATAAAAATAAATACAACGCCCAATCCTGTAGAAGTAATATTGCCATCTTTAATAAAATTCTTAGTCCAATTAGCCCATGACCACGGCCACGAACTCATATATTGAACAGCCGCCACGGCTTCCATTGGTACCAAAGTTACTAATGAAATCCAATTGGCCCACGCAGCAACAAATCCCAGTAACGATCCATGACTGTATTGAGCATATCTACTCATACCACCACTTTCAGGAAACATTGCTCCCAATTCTACATAGGTCAAAGCAATAGCAATAATAATGACAGCACCTAAAATCCAAGAGAGGATTGCGGCTGGCCCAGCAATTTTCGCTGCAGAACCTGAACCAAACAGCCAACCTGAGCCTATCAAAGAATTTAAGGCCAACATAATAGCCGAAAACAGACCTATTTTATGTCGTTTCATTCCTTCCAAATAATCACTTATCCTTCATTCTTACCCTATATTTTTCTCGATTTTTAGCTTCTAATTATAACAAAAACAGTTCTAGCAAAAAACTAGAACTGTTTATTTTCTATTCAAATTAATTAATTGGATGTTTTTGAGTTAATTCTTTAACTTCTTGTTTAACGTGTGCAATTGTTGTTTCATCTTCTGGATTAGACAAAATCTCAATAATTAATCCAGCTGTCTTTTTAGCGTCTTCTTCATCAAAACCGCGGCTAGTAATTGCTGGTGTACCAATTCTTAAACCACTAGTTACAAAAGGACTGCGCTGATCACCAGGGATTGATTCTTTATTGGTTGTAATATGAACTGAATCAAGCAAGTTTTGTGCATCTTTACCCGTTAACCCAGTATTTGTAATATCAATAATCATTAAGTGATTATCAGTACCACCAGAAACTACACGAATATTGTCAGACTTAGCAAAAGTTTCTGCCATTATCTTAGCGTTTTTGATTACTTGTTTAATATAATCGGTAAATTGTGGCTGTAGGTCTTCATAAAAAGCTTGCGCTTTTCCGGCAATTACGTGTTCTAAAGGACCACCTTGAATACCTGGAAACAAAGCTGAATTAATCTTTTTACCAATTTCTAAACTATTAGATAAAATCATGCCGCCGCGAGGACCACGCAAGGTCTTATGCGTAGTAGTCGTCACTACATCAGCTACTGGAATAGGACTAGGATGTTGGCCAGTTGCTACCAAACCAGCAATATGGGCCATATCAACCATTAAATAGGCGCCAACCTCATCGGCAATTTCACGGAATTTTTGCCAATCAATAATTCGGCTGTATGCAGAAGCACCAGCAACGATCAATTGGGGATGAACATCTAAGGCGATCCGACGAATAGCATCAAAATCAAGTTCTTCAGTTTCAACATTTAATCCGTAACTATAAGATCTATATTCTTTACCACTGAAGTTTACTTTGGCACCGTGAGTTAAATGACCGCCAGCATCCATGCCCATGCCAAGGATTACATCGCCTGGCTTCAGCAAAGCTTGATAAACAGCCATATTTGCTTGTGAACCAGAGTGGGGTTGAACATTAGCAAATTTAGCATTGAATAATTTTTTAGCATAATCAATAGCAAGTTGTTCAACTTGATCAATGTATTGACAACCGCCATAATAGCGTCGACCAGGATAGCCCTCGGCATATTTGTTAGTTAAAACTGAGCCTTGAGCTTCACGAACTGCATCAGAAACAATATTTTCAGAAGCAATTAATTCAATCGTGTTTTGTTGGCGCTCTTCTTCGTGATGAATGGCATTCCACAATGCGGGTGACTTTTCTGCATATTTCAATGAAAAGACTTCCTTTCTGACTTGTACTAAATAGTTTTCTTTACTGAAAAGTATACTATTTAGCGATTAAATACGCACGACTACTGCGCGGAAATTCTTTTTTGAAAGCAGCTAAAACAGCATGACGGCAAGTAACGGTATCAGCTAATTAATATTCCTCAGTAAAATGCAGATAGCCAGCTTCAATTAAAAATAAATAAATTTTATTTTCTATACAAAAACAGAAATCAATACTCTTGCAATATTTATTATTTTTTCTAAAATAAAAGCCGCTTGCAAGATAAATTGCAAGCGACTCATATTATGGGACATCATGCTTAGCTTTTCCGAAGCTAAGCATGTTTTTGTATACAATTAATTACTTTAAAATAACTATTCTATAACCTCGTCCTACTTAAGCGTAACACCTTTTCTCCCGACTTTAAACGATTTTAGTATAAGTTAGTGATTACTTAATAGTCTTCAGCCGGAAAAAGGGGAATACCTTTTATTATGCTGGCGTATAGAAAATAACAACTAAACACTACATCCTTTCGTCTAATTTCCTAAAAAAATAGCAACTTTTATACCATTAAATTAAAAATATAGTTAAAATACTGGTATAATATCGTTTCAGAATAATTAATGTAGAGGTGAGATTTCTGATCATGAAAAGTGCAAATTACACTAGAAAACATCACATGTATTTAATGAATCACAAAAATGGTGACGTTATCGAAGTAAGAATGGACAAGAAAAATAAGACATTCAAGAAAATACGACTTTATCGTCAAGATGGTTTGGGCAACTACTATCTAGATCCACATGGGGAGTTTAAGGATCAGAAAAGTCCAGCAACCAAAGAGAATATCGTAGAAGCCGGAAAAAAGGTCAGCGATCATATCTCTAGTGCTGAGAACTGGCACCATAAAGTTAGACCTATTTTCAACGCTGAACACAAAATCGTCGATTTCGAACCACGATTGCATTTGGAACACCATACTAAGATTCAAAATGCTAAAAGATATTTGCGTCACTTGGAAAGACGACACGCAGACTTCATTTTCCGTAAAAATAGCAAGACGCCTTTGTTAATCCCATGGAATTACATCAAGGATATGATCTATGAAGATCGCAATAAAGAAATGGTTCTAGCCCATAAGGTGCACAAGTTAAGAAAATAGTCTAAATAAAGTGTCTGGGAAAAACTCAGAAATTAAGAAATCCTAATAAATCTTGGTATCAATAAACCTTGATTTATTAGGATTTTTTGAGTGAAAGCCTAAAATTTATTAAAAATAAACTTTTTCCAGTCACTTTCTTGGCGATAGTCCGGCACCTTCATTTCATATTTTTGATAAAGTGAATGAGCGATGAGTGAAGCTGAACCTAAACCTTGATTTAGAGGCGCCTTAGGTACGGCAGCTTTAATGATCTTGTCGCTATAATTTCTTTGACTGCAGTACTTACATTTGTAAGCGTGTTGGATATGATCCAGCCTTTTAAGTTGAGCTGGAATAAATAATAATTCTTGGCGTACTGCTTGTTTACCTATCTCAGTAAGTTCACGCTGGCAATCAGGACAATGCTTGTCGCCTAATTCATGATGAACTTCTTCGGCAGGAAAGGCCGCTAGCAGGTCAGTTCTTTTCCTGCGCTGAGTTTTTCTGTTATAAGTAATAGTCTGAACGGTGACGTCGGGGACGTTTCCGTCATCTTGAGCTTCGGGTTCATCGAAGAGACTTGTTTGTCCATTTAAGGACATTTGTTCTGAAGACTTACCATAACGCTTTTGGGTTAAGTAAGCTACTTGTTCACGAAGAAGCTTAATTTCGTCGGTTAGATTTTGGATGGTAGTTGCCTGTTGGGCAATAATCTTTTCTAAAGTTTCTTGTGACATAAGTTAAACTTCCTCCTAAATTTGTTAGTTAAAAGAATATCAAAAAAAGCGCGCGACGTCCAGTGTTAGTAGAATTCGCGCGCTTTCGTGTTCTTCATTTTTGGACTAATTGCGAAGCCTTTCATTAACCAATCAACCTGCTTAGCAGAGAGAGCTTGAACTTCATTTTGATTCCTGGGCCAGTTCATTTTCCATTTTCAAATCTTTTATAGAGTAGCCAGAAACCTTGACCGTCCCAATAGAGGGCTTTAAAGCGATCCTTGCTTCCACCACAGAAGAGAAAAACTTTACCACTAAAAGGATCAAGCTCAAACTGTTCTTTAATTAAGATTGCTAGGCCATCAATGCCTTTACGTAGGTCAGTCTTACCGCAAACGATATAGGCTTGACCCAAGTCGCTGAGCTTAATCATGGCAAGACTTTTTCAAGCAGCTTATTCATAATTTCAGGGTCTAAGCTGCTGTAAAAGTTTAGTTCTAAATCATTCTTCTTTAAGCTAAGCAAAAGATTATTGCGTGGTGGCCGCGTCTTCATTGGTCTGACTGGATGATTTAGAGCCACAATTGGCTGTTGTTTTTCGAGCATAATTCTAACCTCCAATATTTTTGATGAGTTTAGAATAGCTGAAAAAAGAGGACTAAGAAAGATACTCGGTTATATGACGCTTACAATCAAACAAAAACAAGATCAAGAAAAAGAACATGAATAAAAGGCCCAGCTTTTGCTGAGCCTTTTATTAGTTACGCCATTTAAAACGTTTAATCCTCCTTCTTTTTCTTCTCTCCTAATCCAAATAGACTTGCTAATGATACTGATAACAAACCTAAAATTCCAAGCTTATTATCTTTTTCACCAGTTTGTGGTAATGTCTTAGCTTGTTGAGCCTTGTGGGCTTCGCGAGTCATGACTGGTTGATCACTGCTCTTGACTGGTTGATCACTGCTCTTGACTGGTTGATCACTGCTCTTGACTGGTTGATCACTGCTCTTGACTGGTTGACCATTAACAACTTTCCAACCAACAAGTACATTACCGTTAGCGTCAACAACTTGATTGTTCACAGCCTTAACACCAATAATTAAATCTCTGCCTGGGATAGTATCCTTGGAACCATCTGGGTATTTAATCGTTGCTGTACCATCATCGCCTACTGTAACTTCAGTGCCTTCTGGTAATGTTGACTTGCCATTTTCATCCTTATTAGCGTCTTCCACATTCTTCTTAACTTGATTCTTTTCATCATCAGTTAAGTGACTTGGATCCTCAACGGTTACCTTGCCGCCTGGAATAGTTGGTGTGATATTGCCAGCGTCAGTTGTGCTGCCCTTTTGGCCTTGAACTAATTGGTCACCTGGAATGGTGTCCTTTGAACCATCTGGGTAAGTTACTGTAGCTGTACCGTCATCGCCAACTGCAACCTCAGTGCCTGCTGGGAACTTATCCTTGTTGGCATTATCGACGTTGTTCTTAACTTGATTCTTTTCATCATCAGTTAAGTGACTTGGATCCTTAACAGTTACCTTGTCGCCTGGAACATTTGGCGTAATGTTACCAGCATCAGTTGCCTTGTTGGCATCGTCTTTAGTTGCAGAAGTATCAGGAACATTAATGTTGTTAATCTTTTCAACACCAGTGTTCTTAGCTGTAGTAACATCAGCGTCTTTCTTGGCATCATCAATTGCAGCCTTAGCTTTGTTAACTTCATCAGAAACTTTCTGATGCAAATCAGCCTTTTCTTCAGCAGTTAAGTTTGAAGCATCGATCGCATCGTCCTTAGTCTTAGCAGCTTGATCAATGGCATCCTTAGCAGCATCTTTAGTGGCAGAAGTAGTTGGAACAGTAATGTTGTTAATCTTTCCAACACCAGTGTTCTTAGCTGTAGTAACATCAGCGTCTTTAGTGGCAGCATCAATATTACCCTTAGCTGTTTGAACTTCACCAGCAACGGTCTTCTTCAAATCAGCCTTTTCTTCAGCAGTTAAGTTTGAAGCATCGATTGCATCGTCCTTAGTCTTAGCAGCTTGATCAATGGCATCCTTAGCAGCATCTTTAGTGGCAGAAGTAGTTGGAACAGTAATGTTGTTAATCTTTCCAACACCAGTGTTCTTAGCTGTAGTAACATCAGCGTCTTTAGTGGCAGCATCAATATTACCCTTAGCTGTTTGAACTTCACCAGCAACGGTCTTCTTCAAATCAGCCTTTTCTTCAGCAGTTAAGTTTGAAGTATCGATTGCATCGTCCTTAGTCTTAGCAGCTTGATCGATGGCATTCTTAGCATTATCTTTAGTTACAGAAGTAGCAGGAACATTAACGTTGTTAATCTTTTCAACACCAGTTTCCTTAGCAGTGTTTACTGCATCGTTAGTTGTTGCTTTATTGATGTTAGCAATTGCGTCATCAGCAAGTTTTTGTGCTTGGTTAACTAACGCGGATTGTTCTTCAGCAGTTAAGTTAGTACTTAAACTTCCCACATCAAAAAAACTATGAAGCCTTGAAAACTCAATAGTTTAGC
>NZ_PCZD01000074.1:0-7164 GCF_002553975.1 Lactobacillus sp. UMNPBX6 | reverse complement strand
TTCGATCATATTCTTAACCTCCATTAAATTGATGAGATTAGAATACCTGAAAAATGAAGGCTAAAACAGATACCCGGTTATTTGACGCTTACTCCATTCCTATTTCTATATTCACAATAAAAGCCACCATCCACTTCAGATGATGACTTAAGTTTTAATATTAAAGGGTGTTTATGCCTAATAAATCACACTGAGAAGCAACAGAGTTTATTAAATTAATTATAATTTACTCTTACTACTTACATAAAATACTTTTCGGTTGGATATCTATAAGTAACCTCTTTTCCTTTTATTAAATTATGAAATTTCATTGCAAAAAAGAGGTCATGAATAGCTATACCGTAGTTATAAACTAAAATTCTTTCTTCATTATTAACTCTGCCTGCAGTTTTTTTGTTCAAAACATCTGTTACATTTGCTACTGATTTAAACTGATCAAAATATTTAAATCCTCTAATTTGAGCAATTTCATCAGTAAATACTTTATCAAAAAATAAATCACAATTTTGAAATCCCATTGTACAAATGGGAATTACAGTTACGCCTTTTTTAAAACATTTATCTGGTGCAAAATTACTGTCTGCCTTAGTAACTGCAGATATTACTACATCTGAATTTTCAATAACTTCTTCATAAGTATCACAATAAATAAAATTAATATTTTTCAAATATGAAAATTTTTTTGCAAATCTTTGTTCTTGATTATGATGTTTATAAAGCTTAATAGTATATGTTGTATTTACGTCAAATCTTGCGACTAAAGCTTTAAAACAAACTGTCATTATATTTCCTAAGCCAATAAGACCATATACAGTTGAATTTTTTCTAGCAAATAACTGAGCAGAATGCGCTGCTACAACCCCAGTTCGTAATGTAGTAATATATTCTGCATCCATTACTGTTTTTAAAATTCCAGTTTCTGCATCATACAACATAATGTCGCCCATCATTGATGACCGCTTTTCTCCAGGTTTTAAATTATGTCTTCCAATCATTTTTACCATCGCAAGAGAATGATACAAAACTGGCATTATATTAAAATAATTTCCATCAGATTGAGAAATTCTAGATTTAGGTGGCATTATAAAATCTGATTTATTTTTTAAAGCAAATTCTACCCATTGATACCACTCATTAGGATCCATTTTTTCAGCATAATTTTTAATTGTCTCAAAATCTATAACTTCCATTTTTCCTACCTATGATTAAATATTATTGGTAATAAATATATTGCCAACGCTAACACTGAAACTGCAATTGTAGAATATTTCCATACAAAATATTCATGATCTATTTTCTTTTTCTCATTATCAGTTGGTACTTCAACTTTTCCAATTTCCTTTTGAGTTAATACAACTTTACTTTCATATTGATGCTTAATCGAGAAAGCATATATTAAAGAAATAATTGCTATAATTACAGCAGTTAATAATGCGATTTTATCTGCAAAAATCAATATTCCAATATATGCAATTACTGTTATAGCCACACCAAAGTAACCTAATGGTGCTTTGTAAGGTCTTTTCATATCTGGATATTTTTGTCGTAAACCTACAAAAGCTAAGCATCCAATAATGTAGCAAACCGCTAACGATATTAAAGACACAGAAGCTATATAATCAATCGAATTAGTTAAAATAAGAATAAAGTTTATCAACCCAATAACCACAACCGCAACATGTGGAGTTTTATACTTAGGATGAACCTTTCCCATAAACTTAGGTAGTGCCTTATCTTGAGCCATAGCATAAATATATCTTGCTGGCGCAGCTATTCCAGGATTAATCGTTGATAGATCTCCACCGAATGCAATACCAATACATAAAAGAATTAATGGAAAACCAACTAACCCGACTAGCTTTAATCCTTCAGCATATGGTGCTGTAGCCACGGATAATACAGAATAAAATTTATGAGGAACTAACCCCACCAAAAACCATTGAAATAATGCATTAACTGCAAATACTAAGAAAATAGAAAGTTTCAAAGCTCTAGGTAATGTATACTGTGGATATTTTGTTTCTGATCCCATTGATACACATGTTTCGAATCCAGTATAACACCACCATACTAATCCAAAGATATACATCATTTCTTTGAACGAAGGCAAAGAATTCATAGCAAATCCACCAAAATATTCAAAGTGGACCTCAGGTATCATATAAAGAAACCATAATATGGAACATCCCCAAAAGAAGAATACAAAAGCAGTTTGCGCCTTTCCAGATATTTCAATTCCTCTATAATTTAAAATTAAAAAAGCAGTAACTAATATTATAGCAATCCATCTTGAATCTATCTGAACTATCCAATTTAAATGAAATTGCTCAAGTAATATTTTAAAGTAATTAGCAAACGCTAAAGTCTCTCCAGCTCCAATTGCTACAACCGAAATAATATATTGCCATGCAGCAACATTAGCCCATATTCGGTTTAACCCATATTTAGCATAATTATAAGTTCCACCTGCCATAGGCATCATGGCTGACATTTCACCATAAATTAAGCAGGGCCAAATAGATATTAATAAAGCACCAAATGTAAAGGCAATAATCCACGGACCTACTTTGCCAATTTGAGATGAGCCTGTTGTAAATAAACCTACTCCCACCACTGTTCCTATGGTCATGCTAATAGATTCTTTTAAACCTAAAGCACGAACTACCTGATCATTATTTTTCATAATTATTAAAACTCTTATAAATTAAACTCTTTAATTACATAATCAGCATATTTCTGTGCCATTATTTTCCAATTGTTAAGAGACTCCCCCATATTGGCACCACAAGATTCTCTATACATAGCCCATATGTACCAATAATATGCAATAATCGCTACATATGCTAAATAATGAAATTCTCTTTCAGTATTATCCTTATCACCAAGATATTCTTTTATGAATCTTCGAGCGGTCTTAAAATCATACATTGCATCTACAATATAATAACCCACATCTATACCTGGATCTGAATATCCTGCATACTCCCAATCAATTAAAAGAACATGTCCATTAGGCTCAATCATCCAATTATGACAATAGGTATCACCATGACAAAAGCATTTTTCTATTCCATCACTTAAAGTATGTTGATACAACTTATAAATCTTAGTTTTTAAATCTTCAATATTTTTAAAATCATTGGGACTTTTTGTCTTTATAAGTTCCTCCATTGCAAGAGCATCTTCCCACGGTTTCATTCCATAATCTACTTTAGTTTTTGTGGAATGTAACCTTCTTAATACAGGAATTATTCTTTTACTATCTTCAAAACTATCATATTTCGGTTCTCTAAATTCAGGAATATATCGAGATATTTTCCATCCTTCTGTAGAATCCATATAAATATAAGTAGGATCTACGTCTAGTTCTTTGGCTATAATCAAAGATTGCTTTTCATTTTTTCTATTAACAACTTTTTCTGTACCAGTACCAGGGTGACGATAAACATAGTCTTTGCCTTTTACCCGAAACACAAATGATGTATTGGTCATACCTTCTGTAATAGGCCTAAAATCAACAATATCTTCTTCTTCACATCTAAAAATCAATTTAATATTACGCAAAATTTGGCTATGGGCATTATTTACAAATTTATTATCAAAACCTCGTAATTGATCAAAATAATCAAATTCAAAAATAGAATTTTCTGAATATTCTTTAAAATAATAATTCGGTAAAACTGATAAATTATCTTTTACCAGCCACTCCCAAAATTGATGATCATATTTTCCTATTGATTGGTCAGATTCTGCTAAATCAATAAATTTGTTTGAAAATTTCTTATTCCAAAATGTATGTCCTAATAATACGTTTCCACCTGATAAAGATTTCTTCATATCAATGATTTGATTATCATTGTCTGTAATAGCATACATTTCATCAATTTGCTTATTGCATTCATAACCAGCGTAGAAAGAATCGTATTCATATTGATTAAAAGGATTAGAAATGAAATATTCATCACATGGACAAACATAGGTATTCTTTAAATAATCTTTAGCACGGTATAAACTTTCAATATTATTTTTAGTATTATATTCTTCATTAATAATAAGTTTTACATCATACTTTTCTTTCAAATAATAGAACATTTCTTTTTTATAACCAAGGACTACTGTAATATCATTAATTCCTGCTTCTTTAAGTTGTTCTATTTCTCTTTCAATAAGCTTTTGACCTTTAACTTCAAATAAACCCTTAGGATATTCTAATGATAATGGAACTAATCTGGTAGCAATTCCAGCTGCAAGAATTACTGCATTATCTACCTTATAGGGTTTCAATTTGGCTAATCCAAATTTTGTTATACCAGATTTGTCATTTTCAATTAAATTATCTTCAATTAATCTTTTTATCAAACAGTGATTATTTAAAACTTGAGTTGTCTGTTTATCAATTAAAATGTCTTCTCTTTTGATTGATTTATTATAAAAAAAGTTTAATAATTTAAATTCATTAATATCCATTATATTCTCCAATATAAAAAGACTACAACGAACCTGTAGCCTTTTTATTATCTATTAGCATAACTAGAATCCAACTGCGCAAGCTCATAATAATTATCAATCTCTATTATATCAGACTTGTTGCAAGGTCGAACCTCTACTTGATAATCCTTACTATTCAGTTGTAAAGGTACTTGTTCCCAAAAAATATCTTTATCTTTACTTTCGGCAAAACATTTTGCCCAATCTTTATTTAATTTCTTACAATCCTCCGGTGTCCAGTAAGAAATACCATAATAATTCCAGCAATAAATATTGCCTTTTTGATAGTCTTTTATATGACCTGAGTCATCTAATTTAAAACTCCAATCATCAGTTTGAAGCGACCAAGATCCTAAAATATTACTAGTATACTGATACTTAGTAATAATATCTGGATTGGAAATATATAAATCTGCCTCACAAAGATATGCACCACTAACAAAACTATCTTTAGCCAAGATAGCTGATGAAATATTATTAAATTTATCATAATCTAAGTTATTAATAAATTTAATAAATGGATATTTGGTGAGTAATTCATCAAACTTTTCACCCTTATAACCACGGATAATTGTTATATCTTTAATTTCTGCTTTAACTAATGCATCTAAGAGTGTTTCAATTATTCGCTTTCCATTTACAGTTACCATCGGCTTAGGACGATCCTTAGTAGCAGGCATCATTCTTGAACCAAACCCAGCAGCCAGAATTGTGGCTTTTTTTACCTTATATGGATTCAATACTTGCAAGCCTTTTTCAGTTATCCCAAAAATGCCATTATCATTTTCAATCCATTTTTTATTAATCATATTTTCTATATCTTTAGTTATTTCTACATTTGAAATAATTAAAGCATCTGATAATTCACGATGTGTATATTTTCCTTTACCATTTTCTTCCAAAAATCTTAATATCTCAAATTGATATCTTGTTAATTCTGTAGTCATTTTATTCACAAATTTTATCCTTAATTCCTTAAATGCTTGACTAACTTATTTTTTAAAATAATAACTATCTAAAACCATATTCTAGAATAAGACTATCACTACATTGATAACATTACCCATTACTTTATCTTACTAAATCGATTCATTATATTTTTTAATATTTCTTGAATTAGTCTCTCTTTTAAAATTAATAAAGTTATTCCATATACACCAAAGTACACGATTCCTACACATACACAATTTATAAAACTAGATTTCAAAGAAAGAGTTAGACCACTAGAAAATAATATTGGAAAATGAACAGCATATAACAATCCCAATGCAATTAATGCAGCAATATTACCTATCATGAGCTTACAAATATTTTGCCAATCTATTGCATTGCGCAATCTATTTCTCAATACTATGCAGTGCGTTACAAATACACTACATTCTGCAATAACTGTTGATAAAGCTGCTCCTACACCACCAATAATAGGAATTATTATTAAATTGATCCCTGCATCGAGAACAGCACCAACTATAGATCCAACTAATACCCATTTCTCCATCTTTAGTGGAATTAACATTTGCCAAGCAGTTACACTACTCAATCCAACAAAGATAATAGCGGGAATTAAACATTGCAAAATTATTCCAGCTCTCTCATATCCTTTACCAGCCAATACAAAAATAACTTGATCGGCTTCTAAGAAGAAATAAATTGCCAAGGGGATTGATATTAAAAGTACAAAGTTAAATGACTTCCTAATTAATTCATTAAATTTTTGAATACCATTATGATTCAAGTAATAAGTAATGCGAGGTAACATTACTGCACCCAAAGAAGTAATAACACTAGTTAAAATATTCTCAATCTTTATTGTTGCTGAATAATATCCCACTTCTTTATTGCTGGTCATAAATCCCAACATTACTTGATCAAGATTAGTATAAATAACTGTCATTGCACTATATAAAAACAAAGTAATAATAGGCTTTAAATGTGGTTTAAGATCTAATGAAATATGAAAATTAAAACTAGCATAATCACGAAGTTTAATCATATTTAAAAAATTAGAACCAACATTACCTAACACGGTAATACCGGCATATATAATATAATCTTGCGGATTATGCACTAGAATAAACATTAATATTACTGCTATCACCTTAAAAGCTAGGTTTCTTGCAGTAATATAATCATATTGTTCTATACCTTGATAAAACCAATCTACCCCAAACGTAGTAAAAATTATTTGAATAGATGTTATGGCGATTAACGCTGCATCTTTTCTAAAATCAGGAACAATTACCACTAACAATAACAGTAATACATAACTTAATAAAGTAAATAGTGTATTTATTACCACTAGTTCAGTTAGTACTTTATTTAATTTCTCTTGATCATCACGAACTTCTGCTATCTTTCTTACACCATAAGATGGAATTCCCATTGCAGCTAACAATGAAAAATAACTAATAACCGATGCAGCAAACGCAATTTTACCATTTGGCGCAGGTCCTAATACTCTTGATACATAAGGAAAGGTAATCAAAGGAAATATAAAACCTGAAATAGTTAAAAGGGCATTCATAAAGAAATTGTATTTTATTGAATGTATTTTTATTTTTTTGCTCATAATATTTAATTTTAATCGTAAATTGCAATAATAAATTGAACACTTACGCTGTTTGATAGATTTTATCTAATTCTCTTTCGAAGATTTCATCTGGTGTGTGATATGCC
>NZ_PCZD01000073.1:0-7253 GCF_002553975.1 Lactobacillus sp. UMNPBX6 | reverse complement strand
GAAATCATCGTTCTTTTTTCATGTCTTAGGAATTAGTTTTTTCCCAGACACTTTTGTGTCTTATTTTGTTTAAAAATCACGAATCTTTTTAGCTAAACTAAAAGAAATAATTTCATCTTCGTTGGTTTTTTTATATGCTAATTCTTCATGCATATATCTAATAATGTCTTTAGCGTTGTAATCTTTAAATTTGGCAATTACAGCATCCAGTATTTCTTTATCTTGTACAGAAAGAACACTATATTTCACTTTATCCGAAGGATAAAAATGAATCATTTCGTAGCCTGAATTACTCCACTCTTCTTGTACGTTAATATTAGCTAAATCTACCATATTCCTATGTCCAATAGGAAGAGCACCCATACTTTTATGCTGATAGACTAATCCTGTAATTCCATAACCATATTTTTTATATGAGAGGCTATCTACATACCATAACATTTTCATTAATTTAACTTTATATAAATCAGCAACATGAAATGCAAAATAAGAAATAATAGCTTCTAATTTATCAATGTTTAAACGTTTTTGTCCATTTTTATCTGAAGGTTTTAAGTAAGCAACATAATTACTTTCCAATGCCTGACGAGACAGGTTTTCTCTACCATATAAGTCTAAATTACGTTTTACTTTTTCTTGAATCGATTTCTTTTTATCTTGTGTAAATTTAGAACCGTTTCTTTCTAATAAATTCAAAATAATTAATGGATCTTTACGAATTTGTTGAAGCATTCCATCATGACTTTCATCTTGGATTGATTTACTTTCATAACGAGAAATAGTTGCTTCACCCCACCCCAGCAATTGTGCTAACTCCACTTGTGATAAATTATAATCTTTACGAAGATCAACAATTTCACTAGAACTTAACAAATGATGTTTTCTCCGATATGCATCACGTGCTGCTAGCAAATTTTTATTAGCCATTTTAGTAGGGACAAATTCACGCTCATCTGGGTCTGCATTTTTACAATAATAATATTTTTCTTTATAAGTTATTATTTCACCCTTAATCTTAGCTTGGATAAGAGTTTCTCTTTCTTCTATTTCGTGTGCTTGATCACAGATGGGACAATCCTTTACATATATTCTTTTAATTAGTTTATTCATTTTATTGTCTCCTGAACTAGATCTTCATTACTTATATGGAAAATCTTTCATTTCGTATTGAGCGAAATGAAAGGACACACATACTATTTTTTTGGTACGCATCTGCTTAATTTTCAATTTGATATAAACTTGATGATTATCTATTTCTTTTGCAAAAACATACAAATACGGTGGATGATCATCATCCTTATCCAAGAGCACTTCATAATACTCTTTAATTGAAAGTTCTTTCAATCTTTCAACAACATCCTCAACAGCATAATCTAAGTCTAGCAAAGTTTGTGGCGTTGAATATCCATGAATTCCATGAGGAGTGCGATTTCTAATTAATAAGAAATCTCGATTAACATCAAATTGATTACTATTAAGTATTGATTTAAGATCATTCAAAAAATCATTTACAGTATTTCTACTAACCTGAATTGGAATCTTTACGATGTTAATCACCTCTCCCTCTCTAATGCACTATCAATTGATAGTATATAGAATCACCTGAAAATGTTCAATTAAATTTTATAATATTTACCAAAATATTAATCTTAATAATGCCTCTCTATAAATTGTATTTTTATTGTTGCTTTCATATAATAGTAAAAGAAAAAGAGCTAACGACTGATACTCGTGTAACTCAGGTAACTGAATCGTGTGAGCTAACCTTTACGGTTGGCTTTTTTTGTATCTTATTTTAACAAGTTATCATGTTATAATGTACGTAGGAAGATTGTCGCGTCCAATGATCATGGATGCATGCGCAGCAAGACGATAACTTGCAAACGTGCGATGGCTCTGCATAATAGCAGGGCTTTTTTTATTTCCGATGATTACTAAAAAAGTGTCCGAGATTTTTCTCAGACACTTCTTTTCTACTATTCCTTACTCAACAAATCACGGACACGATCTGCCACCTTAAATTCACCAGAGAAGACCAAAATATCTCCCGGCTCAATCACAGTCGCACCACGTGGAATTAACCATTCATCCCCACGCTTAATTCTACTTACCGTAATCTGATCAATAAACTCCAAATCCATCAGTTGACGACCCGTATAATGCGTATTCTTCACTTTGACAGAATACAAAATGTTCTTCGTGTCAGTCATAATTCTGTAGACAGTTGGTGACTCAATCATTGCCCTCATCAATGCAGCATGCACATTGGTAGAGTTAAAGACTTCGATTCCCTTCTCATTAAACTCGGTCAAAGTCTTGCTATCAACTTCGCTGAGTCGGGCAATCACACGATTTATGCCCTTCTCTTTTGCCATCCGGGCAATCTTAATATTATCTTCGTCCGCGCGATTAGCCGCTACCACGATATCACCATCAAATACGCCATCTTTTTCAAGCGTTTCTTCGTCTAGATTTGGCAAAAAGGTTAAATTCTCTACTCGACTATCGTAAGTTTTATATTGATTCTTTTTGTCAGTGAACATCTTGACTGAATACCAATTAGCATGCAAATCATGAGCAACAGGCACAGTAACGGCATTCGCGCCAACAATTGCCACCTTTTCCTTAATCTTGTCTTCTGGTAACAAAACAAAGTTAGAGTTAAAGACAATCGGACTCAAAATGCAGACAATTACCGCAGCCAAAATGAAGGCATCAGACTGCGTTGATGTGATTGCGTGCAATTTCCGTGCAACTTGTAAAGTTGGCAAAACAATCGTAATAGTTGTTGCCGTCAAGAACCCACCAGCAAAAGCATTTTTCTTCTGAAAATAGCGCACATAAGTTAAAAGAACTGGTACTTTTGCAATAAATAAGAAAATAACTAACACTGGCAATAACATCAATGAAGACGGATGTGCAAAAAGTGAACGCAAGTTAAGTCCCACACCAGTCATAATGAAGAAAATCGGGATAAAGAAGCCATAACCAATTGAAGTCAACTTATCTTTAGTAGCTTCACTTGGCTCAAGCAACTTCATTACCACTCCGGCTAAAAAGGCACCTAAAATGTTTTCAGCACCAACAGTTTCGGCAACGGTAACCAAAGCAAAAATCAGGAAAAAGGCTAACCGAATATCAAGTTGAGTGGTTGACTTAGTAATCTTAGCAAACCACAAATATGGCTGCTTAAATCGACGCAACAAGAAAATTGCAGCAACAAATAATAAGATAATCAACCACAATTGTTCCGCATTACCACCATTGATAGATGCATAAATTGTTAACAAAAGCAGTGGAATAACTTCGCCGAGTACGGCTGTTAACAAAATCGTCTGTCCGATTGGTCGACCTAAAATATCCTTTTCCTTCAAAGTAGCGATAACCACGCCAAGGGCCACAGTCATCAAGATAATTGCGGCCAACATGACTTCACTGAATAATCCGGTAAGTCGTAAGACATAGGCTAAAACAAAGGCCATGATCACGATCCCAATAAAGGCAGTAATCGCCGTCTTCAGCGGATCGACCGTCTTCCCTGCTTGCGACTTCCCTTTAGGATTATTTTTTCTTTGCAATAAATCAAAATCAATTTCCATCCCTGATAAAAACATCAACAAGATCACACCTAGATTAGATAAAAAGGTGAGATCATGCGTGGATGTAATCAAGTTAAAACCGCTGGATCCCATGATGATGCCGACGATAATCTCGGCAACCGCGGTTGGTACGTTACTAATCTGAAAGCGTGCCATAAATATTGGAATGACTAGCGCTAACAAAACTACTAAAAATAGTGATAGTTGTGCCATAAACTCCCTCTCTTTCAACACAAGTTAATTATTTCATTTTCAAAATTAAAACGCTAGATGATATTCTAACAAATAATCATCTAGCGTTAAATCAACTACACTTCTATTCAATATCTTTAGCTAAGATATATTGTGTAGCGTTAAGTGCATAATACTTTTGACCTTTAATTGTGAGCTTGCTGCCGTAAGTTAATACGCGGCTGCCTTCCTTGACTTTGTTCTGCTTTTCAACGCAACCACTTCTAGTGTGCAAGTAGGTCTCGTTCTTTACTGTGCGGACAGTGGCATCAATGTTAGAAGCAACAACATATTGATCCTCGCCAATCTTGTAGTACTTCTTATTATTGATCATCTTGTAGCCCATCACAACGACGGGACTACCAGCCTTCTTCAAGATCTTGGTTCTCTTGCCCTTTTCGGTGTAAATATAGGCATCGTGACCAAGAGTTACCGCACCTTGAACTGCAGGTACTTCTTCCTTCGTCTTGTTTGGATCCTTAGTATGGGTATTTTCAATCTTTTTTTGCAAGTTGTAGTAATACTTGATTAAAGAATAGAACTGATCCATGTCGTAGCCCCACTTAGCAAAGTAGCCATCTGGGTCAACGTGATCGGTACCACCTAAGAATGTGCTGACAGCATGGTGAGACCAGATCGTCCCTTCACCATCATCGCAGGCATTGTCTGGCTTAAGATCATAACGGTGAAGCAGTTTTGCGATATAAATAGCATCATTATTCACTGACTTAGCAAATGCATCCCTAGTATTTTCTTCACAAAGCTCAATCTGGATAAAACGGTTGTTAGCCTTAAGACCTGCACCCCAGGTACCCATATCTGGTGATCTCATCTGAATAACTTGCTTGCTATCAACAAAAGCATGAACGTAAGCATTAATATTCATCCACTCACGGTTAAAGTAAATTGCTTCATCGTGGGCAGTCGCGCCAGGATCGTCAGTTTCGTGAACTACGATTCCTTCTGGCTTGCCATTTTCATATTCGACACCAGGGAACTTATTATACTTAATACCTTCGAGATTCAGCATCTTGTATAAATAAGTCACACCGCTATATTTATATTTTTTAGCGAGCGAGTTGATTGATTCAGCATGAACTGTTTGACTTTGGATATTAATCGCTGTAATCAGCCCCAATACTGCAATTAAAGTTGCTAAAACTTTCTTTAATTTCAAATCAGGCCCCCGTTCTTATTACATGAAGTTTGATTTCTTAATGTATTGACGGATACCGATTCTGTAATACTTCTTGCCATTGATCTTAACAGCACTTCCGTATGTAGCAACTTGTTCATTCTTCTTACGCTTTAAAGTGTTGTCGCGGTTGCCATATTGGTTATAAACATAGGCATTATGCTTCAAGAATCTAAGAGTACCATCAATGTTACCGGCTGCAATGTATTCATTTTCGCCGACACGGTAGTAAGTCTTCTTCTTAATAGTCTTAGTACCGTAAGTAGCGATTAACTTGCTGCCTTCTTCATCGTTGATCTTGTACATCTTGCCCTTGATCTTCTTGCCTTTGGCATCGTAGACATAGGCATTGTGCATCAAGTTCTTTTCAACCTTGGTTGCACCCTTTGGAGCCTGAGTACTTGGTTCGCTAGTAGTTGTCTTACCCTTGGTTAAAGAAGTACCGTTGATCCAGCCTTTACCTTCAATGTACATTCTAGTTGAACCATCATTGTAGGTAATGGTCTTAGTTACAGTAACCTTTTCGCCGCTCTTAACAGAACCAACAGCCTTAGCTACTGAATGGTTAGTTGGCCAGTTATAAACTGAACCTGACTTATCAACAGTGTAGTGCTTGGTAGCCTTAGAAATCACTGGGTCATATTGGTTCAAATTATGACTAGTGATTCTAGAATTAAGTGCAATATCATACTTGCTGTCGGTAGCATAAGTACCAGTTAAAGCCTTGGTTGCTTCGGCATAAGTGTTAGCATTCTCAAGCCAAGCGCCCTTGTAGCGAAGTGGTTGCCAAGTAACACCATTACGCAACTTGCTACCATTATCTTCAAATGATTCTTCAAAAGAATTATATTTTCTAAACTTGGCATTAATGTAGTAGCTCTTACCATTCTTGCCCTCTTCACGAGTCTTGGCAGAATAAGTAGCGCCACCCCAACTATCGTCAGCCTTCATACCAAAAAGATTATTTGCATTAACTGCAAGACCTGATTGTCCCCAACCAGATTCCACGATAGCTTGTGCAATCATTACTGATGGATAAGTACCATACTTCTTAGCAGCTTTAACAGCTTGCTTAGCGGCCTTATTTAAAAATGCTGTTTGCGCATCAGTAGCAGCAGAAACCTTTTGGCTACGAAGATTATTAATTGCAGAAATATTAGATGCTGGGGCAATTGTGGAAGTCAACACAACTGCGGCAGCTATGCTGGTCAAAAGTCTCTTCTTCATGAAATTTCCTCCTTGTATAACACCCTTCATTGTATCTAGCAAATAAGCAAGAAACAAGCCATTCATACCATTTGTACGGAAAAAGTAATATTTCTATTACACTGTTTTTATTGTGTTTGGTGGGAGCTGTACAATCTTAAGAAAGTGTATGGTGATATTTAATTCATTAGGTACTTTTAACAGATTTCATTATAATATTTGTAGGTACGAGATTTAATATGAAGGAGACTATTATGAGTAGAGATGCATACTTTTTTGATAAAGTCGAAGACTTGGTATCATATCTTGAAGCAAAACTTACTAACCCTACTCCATTGAAAATTCAAAAATCATTGTATTTCTTATGGGCCTTCTATGCTGCAACATACGGAAGCATTGATTATTCTAATGAAAATAGTGAATTTTCAGAAACTATCAAATACCCAAAAAGATTATTTAAGGCGAACTTTGAAGCTTGGCAATACGGCCCCGTCCTAAACAAAGTTTATGGAGAAGATAAAAATAACTCAATCACGCCAAGTTTAGAGAAAAAGCGTTACTCTAATTCGATGGAAAAAGATGTTTGGTCATTTATTGATGATATGATTGCACAAATTGATCCTATTAATGATTTTGGATTAGTAGCTAGATCACACCAAGATAGTGCTTGGAAAAAGGCTTATAAGGCCGGTCAATCACATTGTCCCATGAATGAAGAAGAGATTATTGAAGATTACAAGGAATATGCCGCAACCACAAATGCCTAAATTTCGTCCCAAATTAGTAACCAACCATAATAACCCCAGCCTAACGACTGGGGTTAAATTATTTAATCAGCATACTGCTGGTCAGCTGAATGCTCACAATGCTGATGTAAAAATTCTATTTTTTGACCAATTTTTAAATTCCGCCGATTGTAAAATCAAGTTGAACACTTTATAAAAATAAAAGTCCATCTGGACCTGTTTGATAGAATGTTAATATCCACAAAAACATCTATTGGAGGTCACAAATGGACTCTT
>NZ_PCZD01000072.1:0-7320 GCF_002553975.1 Lactobacillus sp. UMNPBX6 | reverse complement strand
TAAACTATTGAATTTTCAAGGTACAAGCCCACTTTTGCAAGTGGGAAGTTTAAGTTAATTTATATTATTCTTCTGAATTTTTTAAAGCTTTCCTAAATTACTGGTGCTCGATTGCAAAAATGATAAAATATTAAGTACATGTGAGAAAACTGAGAATATGGGGGAAATATATGAGTGAGAAAAAATCAGAGACTAGTTCTGGATATAAAAGAACCCTAAGCAATGCTCACATTCAATTAATTGCTTTGGGAGGAACAATCGGAACCGGTCTTTTTCTAGGTGTCGGTGACAGTATTCATAGGGCCGGGCCTAGCGTTATCTTGATCTATATCATTGTAGGTATTTTCCTATTCCTGCTCATGCGTGCATTGGGCGAATTGATTATGTCCGACCTCAACAAGCATACTTACATTGATTTTATTGAACAATATCTGGGTAAAAACATCGGTTTTATCACTGGTTATCTATACTGGCTTAGTTGGATCACCTTAGGAATGGCAGAAACTACCGCCTTAGGTATTTATTTCAAATATTGGTTTCCAACTTTAAAGCCTTGGATACCTGGCATTATTACCATTGTTGCCCTATTAATCATCAATTTAATCTCGGCGCGTGTTTTTGGTAATTTGGAATTTAGTTTTGCTATTATCAAAGTTATTACGATCGTCGCTTTCGTTTTATTGATTTTGTATCTATTAATTACAGGTGGCAAAACAAGTTTCGGGCCTGTAGCTTTTGCTAATTTAGATGATCATGGCGGATTTTTCGCTCGTGGTCCACACGGCTTTTTACAAGGATTCCAAATGGTAATATTCAGTTTTATTGGGGTTGAATTAATTGGTTTAACGGCAGCTGAAGCTCAAAATCCAGAAACCACATTAAAACGCGCAATCAATCAATTGCCAATCAGAATTATCCTATTCTACGTGATGGCGATTTTAGGAATTTTATTGGTTATTCCTTGGTCAAAAGTTTCAACTAACTCTAGTCCTTTTGTGCAAGCTTTAGGTGCAACCGGTATTCGCAATGCCAGTTCAATTATTAACTTCGTAGTAATTTCGGCAGCAGTCTCCTCCACTAACAGTTTTTTATACAGTGCGGGACGACTTTTGTTCTCCGTTACTTTCCACGGCAAGGGCAAGTGGAATCAAACTTTTGGTCACCTATCAAGACGGCAGTTGCCACAAAATGCTTTAATTTTGTCAGCATTATTTATGGCCTGCGCACCACTGATTACCTTGATTATCGGCGATCAAGCCTTTAACTTTATTTCATCTACTTCAACAAGTATGTTCTTGATCATCTGGTGCTTAATGGTTTTGACTCACATTGCTTACAGAAGAAAAACACCTGAAAATAAGTTAAATGACTTCAAAATGCCTGGCTTCCCTTACGTTGATTATTTGATTCTATTGTTCTTCGTATTAATGATCATCTTGCTTTTGATTTTACCAAGCTACCGCATCCCAATGATTTCAGCTATCGTTACTTTCATCATCTTGTACTTAATCTCCAAACTCTGGAGTGACAAAAAAGAAGCTTAAAAAAAGACGCGACAATGTTGCGTTTTTTTATTCGTCTATTTTTTGATAATTTTTGCAGGTACGCCGGCAACTACTGTGTTTTCACCCACAATTACGCCTGGACGAATGGTAGCCCTGGCACCGATCTAGGCATTTTTCTTGATAAGTACTGGCTTTAATTCGAGTTCTTTTCTCTGCTTAGGTTTTAAACCGTGGTTAACGGAAAGAAGATATGCACCTGGTCCAATTAAAACATCGTCTTCAATGGTGATGCCACCTAAGTCAACCATCATCACATTGGAGTTAATAAAGACGCGTTCACCCGCGTTCACCTATTTTGATGTTGTGGCCGTAATCTGTGTAAAATGGCAATCTAATTTCTGTACTCTTGGGGATTTTTTGTCCTGTGATTTCACTGATTAATTGCCGCGCTTCACATTCATAATGACGCTGCGCGTTCAAGTTCTGCAACAAGCGCTGATTTTGTTCGACAATTTCTTGAATAAGTTCTTTATCTTGGGTCTTCATAATCTGCTACTCCTTTTCTTGCTCATTTTTAGTTTAAAAGGTAAAGTAAGTAATGTAAAAAACTTATTAAGTATCACGTATAATAACTTTTATTTATGGTTAAAATATGGAATTAAGAGTTTTAAATTATTTCGTTGCCACAGCGCAAGAGTTAAACATGACGAAAGCGGCACAGAAATTATTAGTTTCTCAGCCTGCTTTATCACGCCAGATTGCGGATTTGGAAGACGAATTAGGGGTCAAGTTATTCAACCGCCAACCACGCCATTTAACTCTGACACCTTCAGGACAATATTTATTAGAGCAAGCAAAAGAAATTTTAGCTTTAACTGCCAAAACTAAGAGCAACCTGCAATCATCAACTGTAATCAGTGGTGATTTAACTATTGCTGCCGGCGAAAGTGTTGGGATGCAAAGACTGATGAATATTGTAAGTAACATTATTCAGGACTACCCTACAGTTAAAATTCATATTCTAAGTGGTGACTATGAATTCGCTGAAAAGAAGTTAAACATCGGTACAGTCGATTTTGCGGCCATCATTGGTAATGTTAACCTTTCAAACTATGCTTCCATTCAATTGCCAGAACGAGACGTATGGGGCGTATTAATGACTAAGAATGATCCTTTAGCTAAAAAGAAGGCAATTACCCCAGCGGATCCGGTTGGCAGAACCGTCTTAAATTCTCAACAGGCTGACACGATGCACTATTTCGATAATTGGCTTGGCAATTACAAAGACGACGTCAATTTCATCGGAACGGTCAACCTAAGCTTTAACGGAACTTTACTAGTTAAAAACAATGCGGCTATGATGTTAACACTAGATAAAATTGCTAATACTTCTAGCGAATCGGGTTTAACATTTAGGCCAATATCGCCAGCTTTAAGTGAACCAATCACGGTTATCTGGAAACATGAGACTAACTTATCACCCGTTGCCGAATTATTCTTAAATAGATTGCAAGCTTCTATTGCTGATGACTAAAAAAATCCCAAGGCCATTCGACCTTGGGATTTTTAGTTTGCTTTATTTTTTCTTACGAGTAAAACGTTGCTTAATTTGTTGCCACATACTTAATGCTTTACGCATATGGTCAGCAGGTACATATTTTCTTATTGCACGCAATACCTTTTTAGGATCACGCGCAGCGAAGATAAATTTACCATTAGATTTAGTTCTAATTTCAAAACGTGGAATATAACGTCCATTAAAATGAACATCCGCAACTACATAAGTTACTTCTTTCCATGGAATTTGAACATAGTCTTCAACATTTCGCTCATTATAAAATTCAAAAGCTTTATCGCCGATCATAATTTTTCCATAGGATGCAATGCCTCTAAACCAGGTACCATCAACGGTTAGATCGACTCTTGTGTTAATTGATTTAGCCATTTTTTATTAAAGAATGCCCCATACGTGGAAGAGAACACCGATAACGAAGATACCAATGATGATCCAGATTGGTGAAACCTTCTTCTTTAATAACCACATACAGAAGAATGTCAAAAGAAGACCAGCTAAACCTGGAATCAATGAGTCCAAGTTGTCTTGCAAAGTAGTAACTTTAGTACTGCTCAAAGCTTTACCATTACCCATGTTCCATTGCGTAAGAACTTCTCTAATACCTTTGGCACCTGATGGAAGCTTGTCCCATTCGATGTAACCACCCTTTTGGATAGGGGTTTGTGCAACGATTGGAGTAAATTTGATGTTTACCCAACGTTCAATCAAGGCACCCAAAACGAACATACCCATCATTGAAGCACCGCGGGTAACTTTTTGAAGCATACCACCTGACATGTCGTTAGTGATAGCTGAACCAGCCTTGTAACCAAATTCTTGTGTGTACCATAAGAAGGCAATTCTGATGATGTTCCAGATAACGAAGAACAAGATAGGTCCCATGATGTTACCTGAAATGGCCATTGATGCACCTAAGGCACCAACAATTGGACGAACAGTGTACCAGAATACAGGGTCACCAACACCGGCCAAAGGTCCCATCATACCAACCTTAACACCTTGGATAGCGTCGTCAGTTACAGGAGCACCGTTAGCTTTATCTTCTTCCAAAGCCAAGGTAACACCGAGAACTGGTGAAGCTAAGTATGGGTGAGTGTTAAAGAATACTAAGTGTCTTTGTAAAGCGGCAGACAAATCTTTCTTGTCTGGGTATAACTTTCTCAATGCTGGAATCATTGAGTATGCGTAACCACCGTTCTGCATTCTTTCGTAGTTCCATGAACCTTGAAGGAATTGTGAGTGCCACATAACGTTAAAACGGTCACGTTTGGTTAATTTAATTTTCTTATCAGCCATTATTTAAATCCTCCTCTATGCGTTCATTTTAATAATCATCAATGATATCGCCGAGTGGATCGCCGGTACCGGCATCGCCAGAGTTGTTTGAACCTGAGCCGTTGCCACCCTTAGCTTCAAGAGCTAAGTACATCAAAGCCATTGAAAGACCGATAGCACCAAGGGCGATCAAAGTTAAGTCCTTGATAGCAGCTAAAGCGAAACCAATTGCGAAGAATGGCCATACTTCTTTACTTGCCATCATGTTGATAACCATAGCGTAACCTACAGCAACAACCATACCACCACCGATGGTCATACCAGCTGATAACCATTGAGGCATCATTGCAAGCCAACCTCTAACAGTGCTTGCTGGGATAGCCAAAAGCAATGCGGCTGGGATAGCGATTCTCAAACCTTGCAAACATACAGCAATCCATTGCCATACGTTGATCATACGCCAGTTACCCTTCTTAGCTTGTGCGTCCATGATGTGAACGATAGCAGTTGAGATAGTACGTACGATCATAGTTAAGAACAAACCAGCAACAGCCAAAGGAATAGCGATACCAGTAGCAGTACCGATACCAGCAGTACCTTGACCACCTTCAACCAAGATAATAGCTGAAGCTACTGAAGCCAAAGCGGCATCTGGTGCAACAGCGGCACCAATGTTTGCCCAACCTAAGGCGATCATTTGTAATTGACCACCCAAAATAACACCTAAGTCCAGGTGACCGGTAACTAAACCGATCAAAGTACATGCAACTAATGGTTGGTGGAATTGCCATTCATCCAAGATACCTTCCATACCTGCAAGAAAGGCAACACCCACTACCAAAATCATTTGTATAGCGTTCATTTATTTACTCCTAATTAATTATTTCTTTTGTTCGTCAAGTAAGGTTTGAGCCTTCTTCAAGATAGAATCCATGTTACCTGGAGCATCTGAAGGAACCTTTCTAACATCAAACTTAACGCCCATCTTTTC
Source organism: Lactobacillus sp. UMNPBX6 (assembly GCF_002553975.1). Classification (NCBI taxonomy): domain Bacteria; kingdom Bacillati; phylum Bacillota; class Bacilli; order Lactobacillales; family Lactobacillaceae; genus Lactobacillus; species Lactobacillus sp. UMNPBX6. The sequence continues at coordinate 1,973 of NZ_PCZD01000072.1, read as the reverse complement.
AAGTTCACGGAAAGTATCAACGTCTTCTTGGTTCATTGACAATACGTTGTTGGCATTAACGTCGCCTTCCTTGTATGACATTGAACCAACGTTGATATCCTTAAGATTAATACCGCCCTTGATAGCTCTCAAAACATCTTCTGGATTTTCAAACAAAAGAAGTGCGTGTGTGTTACCAAATCTTGGATCCTTTGCGATTTCTTCCATCTTCTTAAGTGGAACAGTGTGAGCTTTAACACCTGCAGGTGCAGCTTCACGAATCATACTCTTACGCAAGTCATCCTTAGCAACACTGTCTGAAACAACAATTACTCGATCTGGCTTCATTGCTGGAATCCAACCAGTAGCAACCTGACCGTGAAGTAAACGTGAGTCGATTCTTGCCAAAACGTACTTAATGTGACCGTCACCAATTACAGTACCTTCTGGAATTGACTTCTTACTGCCCTTAGCTGAGCCCTTGTCAGCGGCTGCTGCAGGAGCAGCGGTCTTTGGCATTAAGTCAGATGGCTTAGTCTTGATACCATCCTTAGCAGGTTCAACTACCTTTGTAGCGATTTGACGTGCAGTAGCATTAGCATCCATCATTCTTTCAGTTAATGCTTGTACAACCATTGGTAAATTCATACCAGCTACAATTGCCCATTTATCATGCTTTTCAGCAAGACCATTTGCTTGGTTAAATGGTGTACCACCCCACAGGTCAACCAAGAATAGAACTTCATCTTGGTTTTCAAATGAAGCAATTGCTTTTTCCATTTTGCCACGAATGTCATCTGGGCCTTCACTAGGCTTTAAGATAACATGAGCAAAATCTTTTTGTTCACCGAAAAGCATTTGCGCAGATTGTGCAATACCATCGGCAAAACCACCATGGCTGGCTAAAACAATTCCTACCATGTAATTTCCTCCTCTAGATCAAAAAAATGAATCCGCTTTTATTATACGATAAATGCTTTCTTTTACAAAGGAATTTTCGAAAATAATTTCAGTTAGAGAAAATAATTTCCAATTTCTAAACTCCCTGTCCCGCTAGCTAAGTGGAAAAATAAAAAGCAATTTGACATTACTGCAAATTTGCTTTTAGGTGAATTTTATTTCTAAAAAATTAATCAACCGCGACAAAATATTTTACTTCTGCGGCGAAATCCTGTTTCATAACAGAATCATAGTAACCAACTTCCATTAGTTCATCCCCACCATAAATTTGACCCGTATTTTCATCACGGTAATCGAGATCAGGATTTAAGCCATATAACTTTGTCTGAGTAAATACCGGCTGAGACTGCGACATAATATTGAAATTCATTACTAAAACTTCTTTTTGATCTTTAGAAACGAAGTTCCATGCTGCCTGATTGCTGCTAAATGGTGATTCAAGCGATAAAAATCGCCGAATTGAGTTAAATGACGCAATTTTTTATAATCATTAATTTCTTTCTCTATCTCTAAAGAATCCTCAGATGATAACTTGGTCAAATCCAATTCATAACCTAAATCACCACTCATCGCAACGGCATAACGCGTTGCAAGTGAAGTATAACGACCATTTTGTTCATTAGGACTCACAGATACATAAGCACCCATCATATTAACCGGATAAACCAAGCTGGTACCATATTGAATTTTCATTCGATCAACCGCATCTGTATCATCGCTCGTCCAAATCTGAGGCATGTAATAGGCCATGCCTGTATCAAAACGGCCACCGCCACTAGAGCAAGCTTCAAATAAAATATCGGGATAAGCAGACACCAATTTTTCCATCAAATCATATAGACCTAAAACATATTAAACAAAAAAGAAGGAAGCTAGGCTTCCTTCTCTCTCCTTACTCCGGCTGTCAGACTCGAACTGACGACATCTTGATTAACAGTCAAGCGCTCTACCAACTGAGCTAAGCCGGAATATTAAAAAAGAGCACGGCAGCTTCCTTTCCTCGCAGGCAGTTGCCCACCAACTACTTTCGGCGT
>NZ_PCZD01000071.1:0-7752 GCF_002553975.1 Lactobacillus sp. UMNPBX6 | reverse complement strand
AAAGGAAATCATCGTTCTTTTTTCATGTCTTAGGAATTAGTTTTTTCCCAGACACGTTTTTTACGCTCTTTTCAACACTAAATTAAGTGGTGTAACAATCACCGGCACTACTAATGCAGTGAAGATTGCTTCAATCACACCATTTGCACCTAGCGCTGTAATCAAAATCAGAATCAGCGGCGTGCTAGAATTATAGTTGCCTAAATAATGAAGCAGACTAGCTGGATCATGCATAAAGAAAATACTTGTCAGTAAAATTACCATGATCGTGTTGGTCAATGAAGTTACTGCTCCACTCAAAATGTAGCCTAACTTGGCATAATTGGTTTTGCCCATTGCTTTGGAAATTAAGCCTGGGAAAAAGCCTGCTAAAACACTAGGCACAACAGAAATTACTGGATTTTGGAACAGCATCAAGCTGACCATATCTCCAGGTTGCGTATATGCAATGATTAATCTGGTAATTCCCCAAAATAATCCAAATCCTAAACCTGCCTTAGGACCCATCAAAGTACCATAAATCGCAATTGTCATCGGAATCGTGGTAATTGCAGGCAAGGCCGGAATGATTCGCACATAACCAATATTCGGTACGAAAGTTTGCATGATCAAAATAGCTGCAAAAACTGCAGTAATGGTCATGCGTCTCGTTTCTTCTCGTCTCATTTTTATCCCCAATTCATTAAAAAGATACTACTAATTAAACCATAGTCAGAATTTTTTCTCAGCAAAAAAGGCCTGTTTCACATGAAACAAGTCTTTTATTTTTTACTTAAATTACCGCTAAAGGAGTTTTCTCCGTTGGAATTGGAAAATCACTATTAATTAACCTTAACTCGTCATCAGTTAACTTTATTTCTTGAGCAGCAATATTTTCCTTCATGTGTTTAATACTGCTGCTTTTTGGAATGGCCAACACATTGCCATTGCGCAAAGTCCAAGCAAGCATAATTTGATGCGGTGTTACACCATGATCGCGAGCCACGATCTTCAAATTCTGCGTAATTCTAATCGTGTCTCCTGCTCCAGAATTAAACGGAGAATAACCAATAAAGCTGACGCCATGCTCTGTTTGCCAGTCTTGCAAATCAAACTCTGTGCCTCGTTCCTTAATATTATAGAGATCTTCGTTAGCAAAACATTCTGTTCCACCAGGCACACTAAATAATTCTTTCATATCAGACGTATCAAAGTTAGAAACGCCCCAGTGACGAATTAATCCTTCTTTTTGCAAAGCTTGCAAACCGCGAATCGTGTCTGATAAACGATGATTACCGCGCCAATGCAATAAATATAAATCTAAATAATCAGTACCTAATCTCTCTAAGCTAGCTTCCAGACTCTTTCTCTCTAGCTCAGGAGTCGCATGATAGGGATAGAATTTTGAAATTAAAAACAATTTATCACGATCGTAATCTTTAATTGCCTCGCCTATCAGCTCTTCACTTTTGTCATCACCATACATTTCTGCTGTATCGATAATGTTCAAGCCATTATCTAAACCATAGCGAATGGCCGCAATTTCATCTTTTTTATTTTTGGGATCTTCACCAATCCCCCAAGTACCTATACCTAAGCCTGTTAACTTTTCAAAATCCATCCGTATTCACTTCCTTTACTCAAATTTTAACATAGTTCTGTGATTTTCATTTTACCAATTGACAAAATGGTCTATTCCATTTTATAATGGACTAGACCAGTAAAGGAGGGTTTTAAAATGAAAATTATTGTTACTGAAAACAAAATTCAAGGTGGAGCAAAAGCATTCGAGATTTTTGAAAATGAAATCAAAAATGGTGCTAAAGTTTTAGGTTTAGCTACCGGTTCTACCCCTGAAACTCTTTATCAAAACTTTACTAACAGTGATCTTAACTGTTCAAACTTAATTAGCATTAACCTTGATGAATATGTTGGCTTAACACCTGATAATCCTCAAAGTTACCACTACTTCATGCGCAAGCACTTATTCGACAAAAAGCCTTTCAAGAAATCTTACGTTCCAGACGGCATGACTAAAGATGTTGCTGCTACTTGCAAAGAATACGATCAAATTATCAAAGATAATCCAATTGACGTGCAACTATTAGGTATCGGCCGTAACGGTCACATTGCCTTTAATGAACCTGGCACTCCATTTGACATTGGTACTCATGAAGTTAAGTTGACTGAAAATACAATCAAAGCTAACTCACGTTTCTTCGACAACGAAGATGAAGTACCTAAGAGTGCAATTTGTATGGGTAATGCCAACATTATGCAAGCCAAAAAAGTAGTATTAATGGCCTTCGGTGAAAAGAAAGCACAAGCAATCAAAGAAATGATCGAAGGACCAGTTACTGAACAAGTTCCTGCATCAATTTTGCAAAAACATCCTGATGTAACTATCATCGTTGATAAGGCTGCAGCTCAAGAACTAAATAACAAATACAAGAACTAAATAACAATTTATCCCTAAAAATGAAAAGCTAGGCTTTCTACAATCGTAGAAGACCTAGCTATTTTTGTGAATTATACTTCACTAAATCGCATTTTTGCTCTAAATATTGAAGTATAATTCATTTTTTATAATTTCTCTGCTCTAATTGAATTATGTTTCATTCCTATCCGATTTTTCATTTCTACCCTTGACTTTTTCGTGTGAAACAGAATTAAAAAAGAGCTTGTGTGCCACAATATCTTGTATTAAACTTATTAATTGTCCAATATCTGGTATTTAAGAAAGAATGTGATTCAAGTTATTGTTTTAAGCGGGCCAATTGGAGCCGGGAAATCCAGTTTAACCAGTATTTTAGCAGAGCACTTAGGTACACAAGCATTTTACGAAGGCGTTGATAATAACCCTGTTTTGCCGCTTTATTATAAGGATATGAAGCGTTATACTTTTTTACTTAACACTTATTTGCTTAACCACCGTTTAGCTCAAATCAATCAAGCTATTCAAGATAAGAACAGCGTATCCGATCGTTCTATCTATGAAGATGCGCTTTTCTTCAAGATGAACGCTGACAGCAAGGTCGCAGATCCTACAGAATTTAAGATCTATGATGACTTGCTTGAAAACATGATGGAAGATACGCCAGGCAACCCAAGCAAGAAGCCTGATTTGCTTATCTACATCCATGTTTCACTTGATACCATGCTTAAGCGCATTAAAAAGCGTGGTCGTTCATTTGAACAAATCAGCACAGATCCAGGCTTGAAGGATTACTACGCTAGATTGCTCAGATACTATGAGCCTTGGTATGAACAATATGATGCTTCTCCTAAGATGGCTATTAATGGTGACAAACTTGATTTTGTTTCTAGCATGGATGCCCAAAGAGAAGTATTGAAGGAAATTGATGAGAAGTTGCACGAAATCGGTAACTTATAAGACTGAATAAAAAGAAGGAACGTGATGACAGTTATTGTTTTAAGCGGGCCAATTGGAGCCGGGAAATCCAGTTTAACAGGTATTTTATCCAAATATTTAGGTACTAAGCCATTTTATGAAAGTGTTGACGACAATCCAGTTCTGCCACTCTTTTATGCTGATCCTAAGAAATATGCTTTCTTATTGCAGGTATACTTCTTAAACACGCGTTTTCACAGCATTAAAGATGCTCTTACTGAAGATAATAATGTACTCGATCGTTCTATCTACGAAGATGCGCTCTTCTTCCAAATGAACGCTGACATTGGTCGTGCAACCTCAGAAGAAGTGGATACTTACTATGAACTTCTGCACAATATGATGAACGAGCTTGAAAGAATGCCTAAGAAGAATCCAGATTTGCTTGTTCATATTAATGTTTCATATGACACCATGATTAAACGGATTAAAAAGCGTGGTCGTCCATATGAACAATTGAGTTATGACTCAACTCTAGAAGACTACTATAAGCGTCTGCTTCGCTATTACAAGCCTTGGTATGAGAATTACGATTACTCACCAAAGATGGAAATCGATGGTGATAAACTAGATTTCATGGCTAATCCAGCCGACAGGCAAGTAGTCTTGAATCAAATCACAGACAAATTAAAAGAAATGGGAAAGCTTCCTGAAGATTGGAAAAAGCCAACAGATATCCAAATCGAAGCATAATTTCCCAGGAAATAATAAACCGCATAGAAATTCTATGCGGTTTTTCTTTATTCAAATTCTGCCAACGCTTCAGCAATTCCATCATGATTATTATCGAGCGTCACATGATCTAAGCCAATCTTCTCTTTTAATTCTGCGGGTGCATTACCCATTAAAATTGGATGACCTACTTCTTCCAGCATTTCTTCATCATTATAGTTATCACCTAAAGCAATGCAATCTTTTAGTGGTACCTTGTATTCTTTCGCTAAAATTGCTACTGCACTGGCCTTGCTTACGCCTTTTAGTACGACTTCTAGTAGTGTTCTTGAGGATCTGACAAAGCTCAAATCTGGGAATTTTTTAATCAATTCTTTTTGCATACGATCAAGTTCTTCTGGTTTGCCCATGATCAAAGCTTTGTGTACGCCCTGCAATTGCTCAATTTGATCAACAGTAACCGGAGTGGCCTTAACATTGACAATTTTCTCTTCATGTTCAACCAGCGGACTCTTTTCTTTAGCGCAATACCACACATAGCCGCTATAGATATTCCAAGCCGAGCCATTATTTTGCTTTTCAACATAATGGCAAATTTCTGCTGCTTCTTTTGCATTAAAAAAACGCGTAATTAATGCTCTGCCTGTTTCATCTAGTGCTAATGCGCCATTATAGGCAATCATCGGAAAGACTGTCAGGATCTGTCCTACCGCTGTCATAATTCCCTTAGGCAGGCGAGCTGAAGCTGGTATAAAGATATTGCCAGCAATAATCTGATGCCTAATTGCATCACGCGTTTTAGGCGTTACCTTCAATTCATCGTTAATTAATGTGCCATCGATATCTGAAAAAATAAGTTTTGCGGACATTTTTTCACCCCTAATCTCTTTAATCTATGTAATTAAGAATAATGCTAAAAAACTGATAATGAAAGTAATTTGGTGCTTAAAGTCTATCTCTGTACAGCAAATTATAATGAATCAGTATGATCTCTTGACAATAATTCGTGTTTACAAATTTAATTATGAATGCTAAAGTATAATAGTTGCTTTCAGAAAGCAAAAACACGAACAATTCTTTGGAGAGAGTTTTATGAATTTTATTAGGAAATATTTTCAACTAGATAAATACAATACCAGCATTAAAGTCGAATTTATTGCTGGTTTGACTACTTTCATTAGTATGTCATACATTTTGTTTGTTAACCCTAGCGTTTTAGGTGCCAGTGGCATGAACACAGGTGCTGTCTTTACTGCTACTGCTTTAGCCAGTGCGCTTGGTACTGCAATCATGGGTATTGTTGCTAACTACCCAATTGGTGAAGCTCCTGCTCTTGGTATTAACGCATTCTTCGCTTACACCGTTTGTGTGGGGATGCATGTTTCATGGCAAACTGCTTTAGCCAGCGTTTTCGTTGCATCAATCATCTTTATTTTGATCACTCTGTTCAAATTACGTGAGAAGATCATTGATTCAATTCCAGCTGACTTAAAGTTTGCTATCTCATCAGGTATCGGTTTGTTCATTGCCTTCTTAGGTTTACAAAACGGTAAGTTAATCGTCGCAAATAAATCAACTTTGGTTGGCTTAGGCTCACTTCACGATCCACTTGTTTGGATCACGATCTTTGGTTTGCTTGTAACTGTTATCTTGATGATTTTGGGCGTTCCAGGTGCGATCTTCATCGGTATGGTTTTGGCCGCTATTTTCGGTATTTGTACTGGTCAAATTACATTGCCACACAAGGTGATCTCAACGGCTCCAAGTTTGGCTCCAACTTTTGGTCAAGCTATCTTCCACGTTAAGGATATTAATTCCGTTCAAATGTGGGTTATTGTCTTAACCTTCTTACTTGTTACTTTCTTCGATACTGCTGGTACTTTGATCGGTTTGGCTCAACAAGCCGGCTTTATGAAGAACAACAAGATGCCACGTGTTGGTAAAGCTTTAGCTGCCGACTCAAGTGCGATGGCTGTTGGTTCAATTCTTGGTACTTCACCAGTTGGTGCGTTCGTTGAATCAAGTGCCGGTATTGCCGTTGGTGGTAGAACTGGTTTGACTGCCGTCTTTGTAGCAATCTTCTTCTTGATCTCAATGATCTTCAGTCCACTTTTGGGCGTGTTCACTAGTCAAGTTACTGCACCAGCTTTGATTATCGTTGGTGTCTTGATGGCACAAAATACTGCTCATATTCACTGGAACAAGTTAGAAATTGCGGTTCCTGCATTCCTTATTATTTTAGGTATGCCACTTACCTACTCAATTTCTGATGGTTTGTCATGGGGGCTGATTTCTTACCCAATCTGCATGCTTGCAGCTAAGCGTGGTAAGGAAATCAGCCCGATGATGTGGGTACTGTTCTTCGTATTCATTATCTTCTTGTGGGTACTGAACTTTTAGATGAAAAACAATAGATAAAGAAAGGACTAAGTTCGAAATTTGAACTTAGTCCTTTTTACTTTTCCAATAAAAAATCAATAATATTTTGATGAATAATCCCATTACGACTCATATCAAATTTATCCATCGAAAGTACATATTTAGGATAATTATCTGCAATACCGTCATACGCACCAAATTCTCGATCTATCGTCGTCTGACTACCCAACATATAAGTCACCTGATAGTAGCGTTTATCACTACCTTTTTGAGCTACAAAATCAATCTCTTTTTTGTCATTTAGTCCAACCGAAACGTGATATCCACGACGTAAAAGCTCAATAAAGACAATATTTTCAAGAATTTGATCAATATTTTGCTGATTATTGCCAACAATAGTTTGTCGTAAGCCATGATCGGTAATGTAGTATTTATCATTAACTCTAAGATTCTCTTTGCCACGTAGATCGGTTCTAGGAACACGCGTAAATAAATATGCATCACAAGTGTATGAAATATAGTCAATAATCGTATCCGCAGAACTACCTCTGTGCTCGCTCTTAAGGAATTTAGCTATACCTGTAGCTGAAATAGGATGCCCTATTTCACTGCTTAAATAGCTGATTATTCTTCTAAGTAGATCTACATTTCTAATTGCATGACGATCAACAATATCCTTTAGAACTACAGAACTATAAATATCCTGCAGGTACGTATCACATGCTTGCTGATCAGAATAGATCAGTGACAAGAAAGGCATTCCACCTATTTCTACATAAGTAGCAAAATCACGATCTAAGTTTTGCCGATCAGAATTAATTGCTTCCAAAAACTCACTGAATGAAAAAGGATAAACCTTAATTTCAACATATCGACCAGCAATTTCAGTTGCTAATTCTCCTGATAACAGTTGAGAATTCGATCTAGTAATATAAATATCGCAATTATAAGTTACACGTAAAGAATTAATTGTTTTTTCCCAGGATTTAGCTCTTTGAATTTCATCAAGGAAAAGATAAGCTTTGCCATCAATCTGGTTAATTCGTTTAACTAATTCTTTATTAAGTGTTTGATAATTGAGCAGGGATTCATATTGTAAGTCTTCAAAGTTAATGTAAATGAAATTAGCTCTATCTTTTCCACGATCCACTAATTCATCTGAATTTGTTGCAGTAGAACTGATTTCCCACTACGACGAATGCCAGTAATTACCTTAATGATGTCTTTATCAATAAATGGATTAATTCGATTTAAATACGCGTGGTGCTAGTTAAATCGTTCTAGGCAATATGCCATGTTGTAAGCTAATA
>NZ_PCZD01000070.1:0-7931 GCF_002553975.1 Lactobacillus sp. UMNPBX6 | reverse complement strand
TCCAGATGGACTTTTTATTTTTCTAAAGTGTTCAATTTGATTTTACAATCGGCGATTAATATTTATTTTTCAACATATGCATACTTAAAGTTATAATTAGCACCTGCACCGTTGTAAACAACATTTTTAACCGTTGGTCGAACCATCCAAGCTTCGGCAGGTTGATACAAAGGTACTACTCCCTGTTCTGTTAACAATACACGTTCAGCCTTAGCTAAATCTTCAAAACGATCATCCATATTACCAGTAGTCTTTGAAGCGGCAACATACTTATCGTAATCTTTATTAGCCCACTTACTCCAATTATATGATGCATTTGTAGTATTCAAATCAAGGAAAGAAATTGGATCAGTAAAGTCCGCTTGCCAACCCATGAGCAAAGCATCAAAATTACCACTTTGGCCACGTACTAATGCAGTCTTCTTAGGTAAGCTGTTAACTTTAACACTGACTCCCTTCAAATTAGATTCAATAGTACTTTGCAAATATTCCCCAGCCTTTTTAGCATCATCATCGTCATAAGTTAGCAAAGTAAAGTTAACTTTACTTTGACCTAAAGCCTTTTGTGCCTTCTTCCAATAATTTTTAGCTAACGCAGGATTATATGTCATTACCTTATCTGTTTCAGCTGTTTTAACTAAAGCCGTATAATCTTTACCATTAAATTCAGTCATGTTAGCTGGTGAAAAAGTAGTTACTGGCTCATTGGCCCCACCTACTGAGGAAGCTAAAGCTTTACGATTGATTGATAACGAAAGTGCTCTACGGAAATCTGCATTCTTAAAAAGTCTATTTTTCTCATTTAATTGCAAATATTGAGTAGATGAAGCTGGTCTAATAGTATAGCCTGATTGATGTTTCAATTGCTTTGTAGCCTGTGGTGCCAACAAAGCGGCATCCAACTTACCTGATTGATACAGGTTATAGTCAGTTGATGGCGTTTTTTGAACGCTGTAATTAATAGTACTTAGCTTAACCTTATTCTTATCCCAATAATTATTATTCTTAACTAACTTCCAAGATAAATTAGAGCCTGTCCAACCCTTTGAAACAAATGGACCATTGTAAACCATAGTTTTTGAGGAAGTACCATAGTTCTTACCATACTTTTCAACAGCATGCTTATTTTGTGGGAAGAAAACACCAAATCCCATTAACAGCTTAAAATACGGGATTCTTCTATCTAAAGTAACAGTTAAATGTTGATCATCATCAGCTTTAACACCAAGTGTATCAGCCTTTTTCTTACCCGCTACTACGGCATCTGCATTCTTTACACCTGAAAAAAGATATGCATATTGTGATGCTGTTTTTGGATCAACGGTCCTGCGCCAAGAATAAACAAAATCTTTAGCAGTCACGGGATCTCCATTGGACCATTTAGTATTTTTTCTTAAAGTAAAATGCCAGGTCTTACCGTCTTTTGAAACTTCAGTCTTAGTTGCTAAAGCGTTTTCTACCTTAGAATTTTTACCTAAACGGTATAATCCTTCCATGGAATTGCTAATTTGATCCATGCTAGTAGCATCGGTTACCTTTGATAAATCTAAAGTTTGTAGTTCTGATTTAGTCATCCAATTTAAAGTTTGTTTAGTTCCAGTTGAAGAGTCCTTATTAGAACACGCTGCTAGAGTTGCAGCTGAAACTAAAACTGTAGCTCCTGCCGCAAATAATTTTGCAAATTTCATACAATTAACCCCTCTCAATTATGAGATTTTTAATAATTCTTTTTAACTTGATTAAGAGTATACTCATGTTTTTATTAAAATGCAATATTATTTTTTAATTTTATTTTTATACAGCACACAAAAAGGTTACTAGATATAGTTCTAGTAACCTTTTTAACTTATATATTCCACTCTTGCATGAACTCACGCACAAAATTGCGCATGTAAGCTGTACGTCGTTCAGCCTCTTTTTTAGCTGCCGGTGTATTCATCAAATCAGCTAACGAAAATAATTTTTCATAAAAATGATTGATCGTTGTTTCCTCATGATTGCGATATTGATCATGACTCACTAACTTCTCTGGTTTAATTTTAGGATCATAAATCTTGTTGCCGTGCTTGCCACCATATGTAAAGGCACGTGCAATTCCAATTGCGCCCAAACTTTCTAATCGATCTGCATCTTGAACATATTGGCCAGAAAGCGGCAAATGATAATGATGCTCAATATTGGCGGAGAAAGACATGTGCTGAATAGTGTAAAGAATGTCCCAAGCTTCTAGATCATTAAAACCTAATTGAGGCAATAATTCTTCGATCTCTTTAACCACCTTTGCGGGATCAGCACAAATCTTTTCATCAATCGTATCATGAAGATAACCTGCAGATTTAATAATTGCTACTTCGCGGCTATCCCTATGCGCATGTTCATGATCAGCAAGGTACATCTTGCTAGCTAATTTAGCCACACGCTCACCATGATAAAAATCATGTCCTGTCTTTTCGCCCTCTAAATGCTTTTTAGTAAAATCAATTACTGCATCAATATTCATTATGCCATTGAATCCCATGCTTCTACTGGAGTTGCTTCGCCTTCCCAGATCTTAACTAATTTTTCTGGGACGTATTGCTTCTTTACGACTACCTTAAATAAGTATTCGTTGAACCAATCATCATCCATGACAAAGTAGCCTTTTTCACCGACTTTTGTGCCCCAAGAATTTTCAATCTTCCATTGACGTGGCTTACCATCAACCACATCAACACCCACTAAAGTCATGGCATGAGTTGAACCGGAAGCACCAGTTTGCAAGCGTTCCTTCTTAGATAATTTAGTTTCAATATTAAAAATAGTATCGGTTTGGTAAAGGCCCTTAGATAAGATACCTTTTTGACGATCACTATCTTTACCGACATCACAGCCAAACCAGATAGTTTCACCAGCTTTAAGTTGCTTAATAGCAGCTTCTTTTAAGTTGTTAATTTCAGTATTTAAAAATTGAACTGGCGTACCACCTTCAACATTGTCTTCAAATGGTAATGCATAAAGTTTATCAAATTCATGATCTGGAGCATTGAACAAAACAATGTAATCATCAAGATCATCAGTAAAGTAATTATGGAAGAAATCGAGTGGAGTTAAATCACCATCAAAATGGTACTTGCCATCGTCATCTTTGAATTCAAGATCAAAGTGTTGGACAGGTTCACCAAATGCAATGACAGCCATGCGGTAAACTTCGCTTAAGAATTCTTGACGCTTTGCTTCGATTTCATCGGTCTTGTTTTCCTTAGCTAATTTACGCAAAACTAGACCATCTTCGCGCAGCTTCATATTCAATGCACGGTTAAAAGCGGCGGTATTGTTTGCAGTAAAGCTCTCTTCTTGAGCATAAGTTGGCACCAAACCATACTTGCGAATCAATGATACAGCCATAGCCCATTGACCACCATCGGTATCAGGGCCTTGCATATAAGTGTGTACAGTTCGATCATCAAGTGGTCTATCAGCTGTATTTAAAATATTGTCAAAAAAGATATTGGCTCTTTCTACTCTATCCCAGAAGAAGAGATAATTTTGAGAAAAAGTAAAATTCTTGGCATTGTATTTTTTAGCAAAACCATGACGCAAAGTATTTAATGCCGCAAATAACCAGCAACGTCCAGATTGCTTTTGATCAGTTACATTATCAGTAGGAATTTCGATTGAGAAATTACGGTTAAGCTTTCTAATTCCTTCGGTATTGAAACTTGCCTTTTGGACACCATTATTTACGACTGCTAGTTCTGCTACTCGGTTTTGTGGTTCTTTTTTATATTCTTTTTGAAACTTGGCAATTTCTGCCATTGTAAGTTCGTGTTTCATATAACTTTCCTTTCTCGTTAGAAATCATTTAGTTGTCATCATTTTAGCATTATTTTGCCTACTAAAAAAAGCCGCTTCCCAGGTTTGAACTGGGGACCTCCTCCTTACCACGGCGGTGCTCTACCTATTGAGCTAAAGCGGCGTTTCTATTGTATCAAAAAAGGCGAAGATATTCATTCTGAATATCTTTGCCCTTTAAAAATTCCTAATCTAAGAGTAGAAAAAGCCCACAAATATGTATGAGGTTATTAAACTTTAATCAATGACTAGTTCTTAACAACATCCTTGCTGTTCAGCCATTGCTTCTTGTTAATTCTAACAATCTTCTTGTGGTTAACCTTCTTAACAGCCTTTGCTGTGAAAGTTGAACCCATTTTAACTGTCTTCTTAGTCTTCTTAGCATTCTTAGTGTAAACAGCAACCCTTTGGTTTTTGGTGTCTTTAACAATGACGAAGATCTTGTCACCCTTCTTAATTGATGGGTTAGTTGGTACGTCTTCAGCAACACCTAACTTTGGAGCAGTAAATGAAGTAGCTTGAGCGGCATTACTACCGATACCGACAAGACTTAAGCCGATTACTAAACTTGAAACAACTTTTAAAACTTTTCTTGATTCTAGCATTTTAATAACCTCTTTCTATTTACTCGCTTTCTCTTTACGCTTTTACTATAACACTATTTAGCCAAAAGTAAACAAGATAGTTAAATATTTCACAATAAATATTCAAAAAGCTACGTTTTACAGCTGCGCTCTGTGTCCGTATTCCTAAATTGTATATTAGTATAGTTATATGTATATATTGTTGCAGTATTCTAAATCGTATAGTCATCATGTGAATTTGTAAAATAACTTATATTGATTATTTTGCTTTTTGTGGCAAAAAATAAAATAACAGTTTATCTAGTAAAATATTATTTTATTTAATTCACGCTTTTTCAGTATTCAAAACTGCATAAAATCAGTTACTATATTAATTAAATTTCATATAGTATTTCTGAAAACAAAAAAATGAGATGAATTATCATCCCATTTTCTCTGATTAATTACTTAATTGTAACCAAAGTGTACTTTCTCTTACCCTTACGGATAATTACATACTTACCATCGAAGGCGCTTGATGGATCAACTTCAAAGTCAACGCTTTGTTCACGATCACCATTAACATAGATCGCACCATTCTTAATGTCTTCACGTGCTTGACGCTTTGAAGGTTCAATCTTGGTATCAACTAAAAAGTCAACCAAGTTCTTCTTTTCGCTGCCTGCTTCTGCACTTGGAGCGTTCTTCAAACCTTGTTCAATTTGAGTTACTGATAAGTTCTTAATATCACCTGAGAACAATGCATCAGTAATCATTTGAGCTTCTTTAAGACCGGCTTCACCATGAACGAACTTAGTTACTTCTTCAGCTAAACGCTTTTGAGCAGCTCTCTTCCAAGGTTCCTTTTCAGTCTTTTCAGCCAAGTCTTCGATTTCTTCACGGCTAAGGAAAGTAAAGTACTTAAGGTACTTAACAACGTCACGGTCATCTTGGTTAATCCAGAATTGGTAAAATTCATAAGGACTAGTCTTTTCAGGATCAAGCCACACAGCACCACCAGCTGACTTACCAAACTTAGTACCATCAGCCTTAAGCATCAATGGAATAGTCAAACCAAATGCAGGACGATCTGCACCTTCAAGCTTGTGAATAAGGTCGATACCTGCAGTGATGTTACCCCATTGATCACTACCACCGATTTGAAGTTGAACACCATCATCTTTGTTCAAGTGGTAGAAGTCGATGGCTTGCAAAATTTGGTAAGTAAATTCAGTGAATGAAATACCGTTTTCAAGACGACTAGCAACAACGTCCTTGTTAATCATGTTGTTAACTTGGAA
This sequence comes from Lactobacillus sp. UMNPBX6, assembly GCF_002553975.1. NCBI lineage: Bacteria > Bacillati > Bacillota > Bacilli > Lactobacillales > Lactobacillaceae > Lactobacillus > Lactobacillus sp. UMNPBX6. The sequence goes on along the minus strand of NZ_PCZD01000070.1, from coordinate 2,236 downwards.
GAACTTACCGTAATCACGCAAGAAATCGATTAAGTTAAGCTTGCCAAGCCATTCAGCATTGTTTCTAATTTCAAAGTTTTCAGTACCAAACAACTTCTTCATTTGGTTAGTCAAGCATTCTTCATTGTGCTTAACTTGGTCGGCAGTTTGCAAAGTACGTTCAGTCTTACGACCTGATGGGTCACCGATTGCACCAGTACCACCACCGATCAAAATTACTGGGTGGTAACCTGCCATTTGGAATCTCTTCAAGATCATGAATGGAATTAAGTGACCGATGTGAAGTGAGTCACCAGTTGGGTCAGTACCACAGTAAAGAGCAAGATCATCATGTTCTGCTAAGTACTTACGTAAACCTTCTTCATCAGTTTCTTGATTAATGGCTCCACGCCACTTCAAGTCTTCTAAGATATCAAACTTTGCCATAATTTTCCTCCAATAAAAAACGTCCCCTGATCTTCCGATCAAGGGACGACTAAATTACATTATTAGCCGTGGTACCACCCACGTTTGCGCTACTGCGCCTTATTAAAGCCGGTAAAGGAGCAACCCTATTAAGTACTTCGCTAAAATCGGCCTGTCTAGCTCACACCAACCGCTAGTTCTCTGAACGCTGAGCCGACTCGCTACTCATTCGTTAGTTATGATATTAACGAGAAAAATAGTTTTAGTCAACCGCTATTTTAAGAAAACCGTTTTAATTGCGGACCATGGACCTTCTTCTCTGCCATTTAAAGCTTGTAATTTCACTTCATAACTTCTATTTCTGGTAATACCTGTAATAGCGTTAGAAGCTTGATCGGTTACTTCGTAATACCACTTGCTTGTACCTTTTTGGCGGTAAGCAATGCGGTAACTTTGTGCACTATCAATTTTCTTCCAAGCTACATGAATGTTGTGGTAAGTATTGTCAGCTTTAGCAATGGTTAAATCGACAGCTCCTGGTGTGGCATCTGAAGGAGCATAGTAGGTATGCTCAACAACTTTACTCCAAGCACCAAAATAATTATCAGTTTCTGGATTACCGTAACGAATGTAGTCAGGGTTGCTTACTCCGCGAGCTACAAAATCATAAGTTTGACCATTAACTAACTTTTTACCAATTTGAACTGGAATTTTATGACCGTTTCTTTCTAGATAGCGCGTAGCTGGAGCAGTACTTACTTCTACAGTGTTGCTACTAGAAGTAAATGAGGCAGCCTTTGAGCCCTTCTCACGCCATGCAAGTTCGTAAGTCTTAGCATGAAGTGCATCCCTCAATGTAGCAACCACACCATCCTTAGTATCCTTCAAAGATTCAATTTCAGTATCTGTTGGCACCATGCGTGTATCAGGGACAGCTGTTAATTGGAAATCATAAAGCCCGCGAGTATTTACACTAAACACATAGGTTCCTTTAGCCAAGTACCAACTTTGGCTGGCAGTCTTATTGCCATTAACTTTGAAATCCTCTGGGTAAAGCATAGTGCTACCGCCAACAGAATTATCTTTATCAAACATGATTACGTTCATCTTGCTGAAGATGTTGCCTTTTCCAAGTTGATAAATTGGATTATTAGTCATCTTCATCGTAACCATTTGAGGTGAATCAATAGTAAAGCTGTAGTAGTCGATACTATCATAATTGTACATTTCACCCATTGCTTTGATTTTTTGACCAATTTTAATCTTTCTTGCCTTAAGGCTGCTGTTATCATTATCCTTCTTAGTTTCAACGTAAGTTTCTAAATTCTTACGAATCTTGGTCAAACGAGTATATGCAGTCTTTACGTTGGCATTCTTTGAACTGGTTAAATAGTATGTACCCTTACGCAAATAATATGTATTCTTCTTTTTGCCATAAGGAATACATGTCCATTCCATGCTATTTTTCAAGGTAACATTGCTATTTGTAACTAATCTACCAGCTGCAGGTAAATGTAATTTGTAAATTTTGCCTTTAGTTACGTGGTTACGTTTATTAATAGTCAACTACCCTAGACTGAAGTCTAGGGCTTAGTGGCTCGTTAGCTTACGCTAACCAGAACACCAACTTGCTTAGATACGGACTTGACTTACCAGCAATAATCTTTTGGCTATTGCCGATAGAGGTCGTCTATTTACCAAAGCCTTTTGAGTCCGCGAGTTGCTAGCGGACTGCAGCCCCGAATAAGGCTGCTTTTTTTATTTTAGGATTCTGCCACTTGCCTAATCCTTTTTCTAAGATGTTCACGGCCGCATTCCAATCACGAATATG